>JARKQN010000096.1 GCA_029974835.1 Bacteroidales bacterium | reverse complement strand
GTCTGCGAATGATGCCGCCGTTGTAGACGCCCACCAGGACGGCTTCCCAATACTCCTGCGGCACCCACCGCCTCAGTTCTTCGAATACTGACGGGCCCCGCCCCGAAGCAAACGCGACCCGCACGCCATGATCGAGCAGCAGGGTTAAGACAATTAATTGTTTTCGCGAAAATGCGGGCACAAGTAGTCTTCCCGACACCCCGGGGGCCGCTAAACAGATAGGCATGTGCCAGTTTATTACCGGCACTTGCATTCTTCAAAGTGGTGGTAAGGGCTTCCTGCCCCACAACCGATTTGAATGTTGAGGGTCTGTATTTTCTTGCGGAAACAACAAATGTATCCATAGCTTTATGAACAATAGTAAAGTACAAATGTAGTGAAAATATTCTTAACTCATCTGCCGGTTATTTTCTATCTTTCCCTATTCGGTAAAATGGTATTTTTATCTATATATGCGGTTTTAAGAATAAATTCTTGTAATTTTGAAGTGTAGATGATATAAGTAATGAAATATATTCTTTCAATCATAGTTCTGGCCGGGTCGATGTTGGTTACCGGTTTCTCCTGTCTGTCGAGTAAAAGAGCGCAGACAGAACCCGTTGAAGGAAAACAGATACCGGTACAAACTATCGTGCCGGATACGTTTGTCTTGCCACAGATCCCTGAAATCATGAAAGAGCCTGAAGAAAGAGCCGGATATTTAGTAATGCATTACTGGGACAGGTTTGATTTTGCTGACCGAAACCTGATCCGACGGCCGGAAATTACTGAGCAGGCTTTTGTGGATTATATCAATATCCTGGGGTATGTGCCAAAAGAAAATGCTGATGCTTCACTTCGGTATACATTGCAGAAGGCGGGGGCAGACACAATGATGTATGTGCATTTCACGGAGTTGTTCGAAAAATATCTCTACGATCCCAACTCTCCTTTTCGTAATGAGGAGTACTATCTACCCGTATTGCAGGAGGTGGTAAACTCTCCGCTATTAACCGAAGAGAGACGTTCGCGATATGGGTTTCAACAGGAAATGGCCCGGAAAAACCGTGTTGGGGAGAGCGCCAATGATTTT
>JARKQN010000076.1 GCA_029974835.1 Bacteroidales bacterium | reverse complement strand
CAATGTTGAGACTCCCCGCCCCGCCAGCCAGCGTAGGGGAGTTTTACTTTCAGGTGGGTTCATTCTTTCATCAGCCTTGTTCTAATAAGTTCTGAAATAGACAAACCCGCTTTTTCAGCAATCCGATGGATGGTTTCAAATTCAGCCTTTGAAACACGAACCTTTATCCATTCGCTTTTCACCTTGTCGCCCTTTTTACGCATATCAGGTTCAGCCTTTACATATGGCATGGTTCACCTCACTTGTTACCATAATAATACAGTAAATATCACCACAGCAATCTTAAGAAAGAGTGGGTATAATAAACTAAATTATTGTACCCACGATGGTTTAGATAATGTATGTTATCGAAAGCATGAATACGAAATTATTTCGATGTTATCACCCGCCCCGAACCTTAAGAAAAGGTGGGTACAATAAATAATAAAAAGTGTCGTATTTTTAGTGGTTTTGTTACATTATCGCTGTTATTCGCTGTATAACTGCGATAGGAACGCCCCGCCCGAACGATAGCAGAATTTACACACCACCATTCAAGTATTGCATTTATTGCATTTCAGGATGCTGAATCACACACACCGCCCCGATATAACATTTGTAACATTCCGTACGGTATGACATTTGTGTCATTTTAGCCTGGTGGACATTTGGACATTTACACCGATGTAAAGTTAGTAAACCCATGCGTAAAACATAGTCATTCATTGAACCTGTAAAAACCTGAATAACTGGATGTGCTACACAAAAACACAAACCCCGCCCCCGTGTTTATTCGATGTTTATACACCGCCGTTTATTCACCGTCTAAACGGCATAGTTTATCCATATCTAAATATAAAAACGCCTGTTATTCGCTTGCTAACAGGACGCCAGAAAAGGTACAGAATAGTACAAAATAGTCCAGAAAAGGTATAAAACAGTCTATTTCGGGTTCACCGCCCGAACCCCGATGTGTCATTCCAGTCGGGTGGTTTTATGATAATGGGTTCAGTATCCTTCCATAACGTAGCGTATTCAAACGGTATAGCACCCGCCGTTTCGTATCTGGTGGGTGGACTCTCTCCCATGCTGAATATTCCCAGAACCCCATCATCATATCGAACGGCGTCCAGTCCCATCGAAAGGAACACAGAACCCGCCGTAGTAAGTGGAATGGTCCCGATAGTTGAACCCGATGTTATCTCGAGAACCTCGCCCCGCTTATGCTGTATGCAGACAGCCTTGAAAGCCAGCGGGGTTAGTTCTGCTTTGACTTGATAATCGTTATCCTGTTTCAACAGTTCCTTGTCTTTACGTTCCTTGATACCCAACCGTTGTTTTAGCCCCTTTGAATAACTAACCCGCTTAGAACCCTTGAAAGCATAATAGTATTCACGAAACAGGAATTTATATTGCAGGTTACCTGTACCGCCAAACATATCAGCCAGTTCGAACGGGGTTAGATGCCCGTTCCCCGCCTGCTTCGCCTGCGATAACATTTCATAGTCCAACCCCCACTTGAAACAGTATTCTGCAGTTTCCTTTTTACTGCCAGTTGTTACCCTTACACCCCAATGCTCGCTTGAATAACCGCCCTGGCGGGTTACAGATGCCGAGAAACGCCCCTGTACCTCGCCCTCGAAAGCCTTAATATCAGGTTCAGATAAAACCCTCTCAGAAAAGAATAATACATGCCTGTGAGGATGCCAACCGTTATCCGGTGACCACGTTACCTCATTTGCCTGAACCGCCCCAACGATACCGTACCGTTCCTTGATGCCCTGCCAGAACCGCCCCCCCATGCTAGAACGCATGGATGCAAACAGAACCGCTTTAACATCCTTTAGTTCATCGCCTGCGTGATGCTGAACCGTAAACGCCCCCATGAAAACAGAACCCTGCCAGTTATCAATGGCGTCTGCCAGTTCCCTGCGCCTGTTCTCAGTAATGTACCCCGAGCAAATAGGACATCCCCAAATAGAACCGCACAGCATAATATTTTAGTACTGAGAACGTCCTGTTTTCTTTGAATAGACAATCGGTACCCGCTGTGCAGGTACTGCACGCTTTAGGCACAGCGATAACCGTTCCTCTTCCTGCAGTATCTGCTCTGTGATTACTTCCTGCAGGTGGTATTTTGCCCTGCGTACATCCTGCACCCCATCGAATAACGGGACGCCGTTCTGGTAATTACTTCCAAGAGAACCGCCCGAATAACCCGTTGCGCCCCCTGTCATCGGTGTAGCCCGCCCTGTTGTAATGCAGTCCTCAAATCGTGTATAATCACATTACCCTAATAACTGAACCTAAAAGGTTCGCCAATGTTGAGACTCCCCGCCCCGCCAGCCAGCGTAGGGG
>JARKQN010000059.1 GCA_029974835.1 Bacteroidales bacterium | reverse complement strand
CAAAAAAGAAGTTGATAATCAACAATATAATAATGAAATGAATTTAACAATGAGTCATCAAGAGTTTAATGAAAACAAATTTGTAAACTTATATCAGGATTAAGAATAAAAACTGTCAACTTTTTTTAGGACGATACAGGGAATCGAACCCCTGACCTTCCCGATTGCATCGGGACGCTCACCCAACTGAGCATAAATAAAAAACCCTCCTTTCACACCTGTGGCGCATCCGGAGGGTGCGTGGAGATAAGGGGAATCGAACCCCTGACCTTGTGACTGCCAGTCACACGCTCTAGCCAACTGAGCTATATCCCCAAAAGGCTTCCTTAGAAGCACCGCAAAGGTATAAAAAATTAAAACACAAAAAACCCATTAATTTATTAGCTTTGCGCTGCCATTTGAAGTACCCGCGCCACTGCGCGCCGGAAACTTTAATTTACGGCATGGATTTTGACCCCCCTGAAACAGAACACTGTTCCCACGGAGGGTGACGGAATATGAGCAGAAAAAAACAAATATTGAGTTTTAACGATATTGTATTCGAGGACAAAAATACCGAATACGGCGCATACGTCCTGCGAAAAAAATATAATTTTCATCTTTCCGTCGCCACACTCGCCGCCGTAATTATGGTCGTTCTCGGCGTAATAATCCCGTATCTGAGAATCCTTAATAAAACTTATACCGTAGGTTACGGATCGGGACGAAAAGTTGTCTCACTCAATATGGAAGAAATACCCCCTCCGCCCGAACAGATATATGTGCCTCCGGTTATGACACCCCCGCCTCCCGAGACGAAACAAACCGAAATAAAATACGTCGCCCCGGTGATAGTCGATTCCGTGACCGACAAAAACCTCATCCTTCCCCCTGTTGAAGAGGTAAAATTCACCGAGGAAACCAACACCAACGATATCTCTTCCTATGCCGGCACGGGCGATGATGAACTCTTCGGCGAATCAGGCTCAGGCAATGCCTACGACTATTATATCATCGAAGTCCCGCCAAAATTCAGGGGCGGTGATGTCGAAAAATTCAGGGAATGGCTCCTGAAACGGGTCATTTACCCTCAGGAGGCTATGCAAAAGGGAATAGAAGGCAAGGTCTACCTCACATTCATCGTTGAGCCCGACGGTTCGGTGAGTAACGTCAACATCGTTAAAGGGGTGGATAAACTCCTCGACGACGAGGCGGTAAAGGCCATTGAAGCATCGCCAAAATGGAGCCCCGGACTGCAGAGAGGCCGACCGGTAAGAGTCAGATTCTCAATATACCTCAACTTCGCACTTTGACTTTTTTGATCTGAATTATGACTGTGACTGAAGAAATTGCATATTTTTCTTATATCTTTGATTAAACATATTCCATTAAGTATGAAAAGGATTTTATTACTTGTTTTTTCTGCCGCATTGATAGCATCAGGCTGCGGCTCATCAAAAAAACAGATGGAAAAAGGCAACTACGATGCCGCCATCGACAAGGCCGTTAAACAACTTCGCAAAGACCCCAACGATAAAACTCAGAAGGCCGTTCTCGACAACGCCTATAAAATCGCCAACGAACAGGATAATGAAAGAATCCGGTTCCTTAAAATGGAGGGCAGGCCAAATAACTGGGATGAAATTTACCTCATCTATAAAAGGCTCTACGACAGGCAGGCCATGGTCAGAACCGTTCCGAACTACAACGTGCAGTATGTGGATTACATGCCCGAGATGGTTGCCGCAAAACGTAAGGCTGCAGACTTCTACTACGCCCACGGGATGGAACTAATGAAAAACCAGATGAAGGAATCATACAGGCAGGCTTATGCCGAGTTTGTAAGAGCCAAAGAATACGTTGGTGATTATGAAGGTATCGACGCCAAAATCGCCGAATCGAAATACCTCGGCATGAGCCGGGCACTCGTTTCGGTTCAGAACAGGTCTGTAATAAGATTCCCGAAAGAGTTTGAAGATGACCTCCTCGCTCTTAACCTGCCTGCCCTCAACTCGGAATGGGTGGAATACCATACCCAGGTGCTCGACCCCAACATCCAGTTCGACTATTTCATTAATGTCAATATCGTAAACGTTCTGGTAAGCCCTGACCAGACAATGCAGAGGGATTCTGTCATAAAAAGGGAAATTGAAGATGGCTTCTCATATGTCCTCGATAAGAAAGGCAACGTGATGAAAGACTCTCTCGGAAATGACATCAAGATGCCGAAATACAAGACGGTACAGTGTGCCCTTGTAGAAACCATGCAGAGAAAGAGCTGCCGCATTGAGGGCGACGTGGAGGTTATACAGGTCAACCCCAACAAGGTGCTCAAAAAAGATCCTATCGGCGCGCAGTCGAACTTCGAACATGTGTCGGCCAGAGCCCTTGGCGATATCCAGGCTCTGTCGCCACAGCAGCTTGAAAAGACCAAATCGCAGCCCCTTCCCTTCCCCACCGACCTCGACATGGTCATACGCTGTTCCGAAACCCTCAAGATGGCTATCAGAGGCGCAATAATGAACAACCGGAGATTTATTATCTGACAGAAAGGTTTAATTTGATTTGTTTATTGCAGGGTGCGGGAAAGCGGGATGATCAGTACTGAAAAAAAAGCTGAGAAGGCAGTTCTTGTGGGTGTGATACACCCGGGACAGACCGAACAGGAGGTTGCCGATTATATTGAGGAACTAAGATTCCTGGCCGATACGGCAGGCGCGGTCACTCTGAAAAGCTTTATCCAGAAAATTGAGGCTCCGAACCCCAGAACCTACATAGGAAGCGGAAAGATTAACGAAATTGCCGGGTTTGTTAAAGCAGGCAATATTGATATAACAATCTTCGACGACGATCTCTCGCCAAGCCAGCTGAGAAACATTGAAAAGGAACTTGGATGCCGGGTTCTCGACCGTACCAATCTCATCCTCGACATTTTTGCCGGAAGGGCCCATACATCGTATGCACGCACACAGGTCGAGCTGGCACAGTACCAGTACCTCCTGCCCAGACTTGCAGGAATGTGGTCGCACCTTGAACGTCAGCGCGGAGGCATCGGACTCAGAGGACCCGGTGAAACGGAAATCGAAACTGACCGCCGGAGAATAAGAATTAAAATTGCAAACCTTAAGGAACAGCTGAAAAAGATCGACACACAGATGTCGGTTCAGCGCAAAAACAGGTCAAAACTTGTAAGGGTGGCACTGGTGGGATACACCAACGTGGGTAAATCGACCATCATGAACCTGCTCAGCAAGTCGGACCTCTTTGCCGAGAATAAGCTTTTTGCCACCCTAGACACCACAGTGCGCAAAGTGGTTATCGGCAACCTGCCTTTCCTTCTTTCCGACACTGTCGGGTTCATCAGGAAACTGCCTCACCACCTCGTTGAATCGTTCCGTTCAACACTCGACGAGGTAAGAGAATCGGATATCCTGGTACATGTCGCAGATATTTCACATCCGGGCTTTGAGGAACAGGTAAAGGTTGTCGAAAAAACACTCAGCGACATGAATATCACCGGAAAGAAAATGATACTTGTGTTTAACAAGATCGACGCATTCTCCTATAACCGCAAGGATGACGATGATCTGACTCCGGTAACCCGTGAAAACCTTTCACTTGCCGACCTTAAAAAGACATGGATGGCGGGAGGACCCGACACCTCAGTTGTATTTATCTCGGCAAAGGAAAAAACCAATATCGAAGAACTCAAAAGCGTTCTTTACGACAGAATAAGGGAGATTCACATGTCAAGGTACCCTTACGACAATTTTCTTTACAACGGATAAGCCGGGTGCTTCGATGGTCAGCAAAGGCCTTTCCTCAGCATCTCCTCCGCAATCTGAATGGCATTGGTGGCGGCTCCCTTGCGGATGTTGTCTGATACGATCCACAGGTTGAGGCACTTCTCCTTCGAAAAATCCCTTCTTATCCTTCCCACGAACACTTCATCGCGGTTATGAGAGAGTATGGGCATCGGGTATTTGTGTTCATCGGGGTTGTCATAAACCGTTACGCCTGGGAATGAGCTGAGCAGTTTTCTCACATTGTCGAGTTCAAAATCCTTTTCAAACTCCACGTTCACCGCTTCCGAATGTCCGCCCACCACCGGAATTCTAACGACTGTTGCGGTAACCTGTATACTCTTGTCGCCCAGTATTTTCCTTGTCTCGTCAACCAGTTTCTGCTCTTCGGTGGTATAACCCGACGGCATGAATTTTCCGCCGAACGGGAAGCAGTTCATATCGATCTGATGAGGATATGCCATCTCGCCCTTAATGCCGCGTCTTTCATTTTCCATCTGGGTTACGGCTTTCACACCCGTGCCGGTAACCGACTGGTAAGTGGCGACGACGATTCTTTTTATTTTGTATTCCCTGTGAAGGGGTGCAAGGGCCATTACCATCTGTATGGTTGAACAGTTCGGATTGGCGATGATCCTGTCTCCCTTTTTTATTGAATGAATGTTTATCTCAGGCACAACCAGGGGAATATTCTCCTCCATTCTCCATGCCGACGAATTGTCAATGACGATAGTGCCATTCTGCGCAAAAACAGGAGCCCATTCCTTCGACGTATCGGCACCTGCCGAGAAAATGGCAAATACAGGCTTAGCCTCCACGGCTTCCATAACGGTCAGAACCTTCACCGGTTTACCTTTGAAAATAATTTCCTTTCCGGCCGATTTCGCCGAAGCTGCCGGAAGAAGTTCTGTAACAGGGAAATTCCTCTCCTCCAATAGTTTAACCATTACCCGTCCTACCATACCTGTGGCACCGACAACAGCAACTTTCATTTTTTCTTTTCCTCCTTTTTAAATTTTTTTTTAAATTTACTTTATTGAAAAATCTGTCAAAAGTAGCATTTTTTTCAAACCGTCTCGCTGTATGAAAAATGTAATTTTTACCTGCATCGCCTTTTTTATTTTATTTATTAAGGGCAGTTATTCCGGCAGCTCCGTTTGTGCATCAGGGGAATCAGCTTCCCCGGGTGAGGCTGAACCGGGGGATGTAATTATAAGTGAAATAATGGCCGATCCCTCTCCGGCAGTCTCTCTGCCCGAACGGGAGTACCTCGAAATTACATCCTTGTCCGATTTTGTTCTCTCACTCGAAGGGTGGTACCTGCTGGCGGGAAATTCAAAGTATTATTTCCCTTCTGTACAGATAGCTCCTGATGAATATATTATCCTTTGTCATGTGTCGGACACCCAGCGGTTTTCGGGATTCGGCAGAACGGCGGGTTTCAAATCATTTCCTGCCCTTAACGACGACGGTAAACTCCTTGTTATTTTCGACAAAACCGGAAAGATGATCCACGGTGCAGAATATTCTCCGAAGTGGTACGGTGATGATCTTAAATCGGGAGGCGGATGGTCGCTTGAGATGATTGACCTCTCTTCACCTTTTAATTATAACGGCAACTGGAGGGCATCCGTCTCGCCAGCAGGCGGAACTCCGGGCAGAATAAATTCTGTAAGGGCTTCAAACCCCGATAACCTTTTTGAAGGAATTACAAATGTATTTCCTGCCGATTCTGTTTCAGTGAGGGTGACATTCTCCGAACCGGTGAAAATCATTGAATCGCTTTCGAAAAACATTAAAGTAAATGACCTTTCCGTAAAGTCGCTGTCGGCATCCGATCCGCTGAGGAGGGAATTCATTATGGAACTGAACGGATACATAAGAAGAAAAACAGTCTATTCGCTCTCGCTGCCCCCGGAAGTAACCGATTACGCGGGCAACCCTGCACTTAAGAGGGCCTTTGATTTCGGAAGTTGTGAGGAGCCGCTGCCGGGAGAAATCACCTTCAACGAACTGCTTTTCAATCCTCTGCCCGGCGATGCCGGTTATATCGAAATAGTAAACATCTCCGGAAAGATTATTGATGCCTCCGGAATCTCCGTATCCTCCAGGAGCCCTGCAACAGGCAAGGTATCTGCACCCGTGACGGTTTCGGATGTGACCAGGTGCATCCTGCCCGGCGCATATTATGCTTTCACAACTGACAGATCTGCAATCATCTCCAGGTATTTTTCTTCCCGTCCCGACAGGATATTCGGGGTCGGCCGGATGCCTTCAATGCCCGACGACGAAGGAATGCTTGTTTTATTTAACAGAAGTCTTGAAATGCTGGATGAAGTTTCATACAGTGAAAAACAGCACAATGCATTCATAAAGGGGAGAGAGGGCATTGCCATCGAGAAAATCAAACCTGAAGCCCTCTCGTCCTTTACCGGCAACTGGCACAGCGCGTCCGAAGCCTCGGGATGGGGTACGCCCGGCAAGGAAAATTCGGTATTGCCGGATGCAAAAACTTCAGGCAAACCCGTATCTCTCTCCTCAACAAGGATTACACCCGACAATGACGGATTTGAAGATATTCTTGTTATCAGGTTCAATCCCGAAGGTGAAGGAAATGTAACAAATGTTACAATTTATGATGAAGCAGGATTACCGGTAAAAAAGGTGGCCGTAAACTTTTTCATTGGCAGCGGAGGAGAACTTTTCTGGGATGGCACAGCCGACGACGGCTCGCTGGTGCCTCAGGGACTTTATGTTGTCCTTGTGACCCTGTTCAGCGACAGGGGCAGGGCTCAGTCGTGGAAAATGGGATGCGCCCTGCTTAGGAAATAACCTTACCGTGTTTTTTTAACAGGCTTTCAGATGCTTTCGATAAGCTCAGTCATTATGGTGGTCATTCGTGCCTCTGTTTTTGCAGCCTCCTGCTGTACAATTTCGTGGGTGGTATACTTTATTTTTCCCTCAACGCCAAGGTCGGTGATGACGCTTACGGCAAAACAGGGAAGTCCCATGTGCCGGGCCACAATCACTTCCGGGGTTGTGGACATGCCGACGGCGTCGGCTCCGATGGTCCTGAAATATTTATACTCTGCAGGCGTTTCAAAGGTAGGTCCGCTGGTTGACAGGTAAACCCCTTCGTGCACCCTTATTCCGTGTTTACGGGCGATAAGGATGGCTTTATTGATCATGTATTTGTCGTAAGCCTCTCCCATATCGGGGAAGCGTGGTCCGATACGGTCGTCGTTGGGCCCTATAAGCGGGTTTGGCAGAAGATGAATGTGATCCCTGATTATCATTATATCTCCTATTTCATAATCGGGGTTGACGCCTCCCGAAGCGTTGCTGACGAACAGGCATTTTATGCCGAGATATTTCAGAACCCTTACTGGAAAACTTATCTGCTCAGATCCGTAACCTTCGTAATAATGGAACCTGCCTTTCATGGCAACAATCTTTTTACGGCCGAATTCTCCATAAATCAGTTTACCCTCATGTCCCTCGACGGTTGAAACGGGGAAATTGGGTATTTCGCAGTAGTCAACCTCGATGCTGTTTGAAATCCTTGCCGTCAGTCCGCCCAGTCCGGTACCGAGAATTATGCCCGCATCGGGAGACAGAAAACCTTTTGCTCTAAGAAATTCTGTTGTTTCGTTTATTTTTTCTAACATATTCTGTAATTAACCTGTTAAACTCATCCCTGTCGTCATTAAGGAAGTCGACCTGAACGGGTATATAATAAAATATCTTCTTTAGTTCGTCTGTAATTAAACCGGTCAGTTCCCTGAGCCTCACCGCATCCTTTGCGGTTGTAAGAATAAGTCTGCGTCCCGCGGGAAGACCGGCGAGTTCTGCATCAATTCTTTTTAAATCTTCTTCGCCGAAATTATGATGATCGGGGTAGTTCAGTTTTCTTGTTTTGGTGAACATTGTTTCAACATATTCATTAAACGGAGCAGGGTTTGCAATTCCTGTCAGGATAAGAACACCCGATATATTCTTTTGTTCGTAACTTCCGGAATCATCACCGCTGTAAATACCGGATTTAAATACCGGCAGCGGGTTTCCGTACTTATAGGTTGTGAAATAGAGCTTCTGGTAAGCTGCCTTCTTCATATCCTTAACCACGATGCGCCGCTGGATAGGAGAGAGATCCGGGGGGCATTTTGTGACCAGGATGATATCGGCGCGCGACATATTTCTCAGGCTTTCTCTCAGTTCGCCGTATGGCAGCAGGTGATCGTGGATCATCAGTCTGCCGTAATCTGTAAGAAGGATTGAGAGTCCGGGAGTAATGCGCCGGTGCTGAAAGCCGTCATCAAGAATGATTACTTCTGTTTCCGGTTTTTCGCGCAAAATATTTTCTATTCCCCTGGTCCTGTTGCCGTCGACTGCAATGGTCACATCAGGGAAGCGGGCCTTTATTTCAGCCGGTTCATCTCCAATCTCGGCCGCTCCCGATGCCGGCCGGGCCATTACAAATCCATTTGTTTTGCGCCTGTATCCCCTGCTTAAGAGGGCAACCCTGAACCTGTCTTTCAGAAGGTCGATCAGGTATTCACAATGAGGTGTCTTACCCGTGCCTCCCACCGTGATATTGCCCACGCAGATTACAGGCAGACTGAATTCCCGGCTGCTGAGCACCCCTGTATTATAAAGAAAATTGCGCAGCCCCGTAACCATGCCGTAAATTATGGAAACAGGCCATAGCAGTATGTTTCTTTTTCCGATCAAAATCAGTGTATATCAATAAGGTAAGGCATCCTTGCATATATCCCCGAAACTGATGTCATTTCCGACAACCGGGTTATTAAATCCACAGCCTCTCCAAGCCTGTTTGAGGTTAGCCTCATCCTGAGCTGACCCGAAAATCCGGAGAGCAGTTTCAGATACGGATCCTCAACAACCGGGTATTCGTTTACCGAATATTTATCAAGTCCTGCATATTTTGCGGCATATTCAACAGCATCTTCGAGTCCCCCGAACTGGTCAACAAGTCCGCGGTTCAATGCATTGGAGCCGTCCCATACTCTTCCCTCCGCTATCTCCAATACCTTCTGAATATCCATTTTTCTTCCCTCCGAAACCCTGCCGGTAAAATCCGAGTAGATATTCTCGATACTTTTCTGCATTACCTCTTTTTCGTAAGGCGTCATTGGCCGGTATACCGAGGGGAAGTCGGCGTACCGGTTTGTATTCACAGTCTCGGTATTAATACCGAGTTTGTTTTTAAGCAGCCGTCCGGCCTGGGGAACGAGCCCGAAGACACCGATTGATCCGGTTATGGTGACCGGATTAGCGAAGATTGTTGTTGCAGGAACCGATATATAATATCCGCCCGAAGCGGCATAGTTTCCCATTGAAACAATAACAGGTTTCTTTTCGGCGGCAAGTTTAAGTTCGCGCCAGATAATATCGGAAGCCACCGCATTTCCCCCGGGGGAATTAACTCTCAGTACGATGGCTTTAACATTTGTGTCCTTTCTCTGTTCCCTGATGATATCGGCATAGTGGTTCCCTCCGATATTTGTTTCGGTGCCTTTGCCCGTAACAATATCTCCCTCTGCAAAAATCAGGGCTATTTTGTTTTTGCTGTATGTTTGTTTAAGTGTGCCGGGCACTTTTGTGTATTTAGACATGGATACCAGGCCTATCCTGTCGTCGGTGGTCAGGCCCGACAATATCTTGAGGCTGTCATAAAGCTGATCGCGGTACAGCAGGCCGTCGACCATTCCATACCGGGCCGCCTCTGCCGGTGACGACGCATCAAGTTTGTCGGCGATTTCCTGAAGTTTTTCCGCGGGGATGTTTCGTGCTTCGGAAATTTTACTTAGAACATAATTCCATATCGATCCGACATAGGTCTTTATCTGTTCCCTGTTCTCATCGCTCAGTTTGTCGAGGATGAATGGTTCAACAGCGCCCTTGAATTTCCCGTGTCTTATAACCTGCACTTCCACTCCGAGTTTTTCGAGGGCATCCTTATAGAACATCACCTCACCGCTCAGGCCCTTAAACTCGAGCATGGCTCCCGGATTGACGTATATTTTGCCGGCCGAGGTTGAGAGATAATAACCCTCCTGAGTAAGGACATAATCGGAATAAGCCAGCACGAACTTGCCGCTCTCCCTGAATTTCAGCAATGCTTCGCGGATTTCGCCTGCAGTGGCCCAGCCCGAGGGAAGGAGTCCGTTCTCTATAAGAATTCCGGTTATCTTCGGATCACTTTCGGCTTTTTTAATGTTGTTGAGTATTTCGTAAAGTCCCGGCGCCGGTGAGAATGTCAGGTTTACAAAGTCAAAACCCGCCCACGGATTCGGGTTGCTCCTGTCGGGTACCGGCACGCCTGCATTCAGGACAAGAACATTTTTACTGCTCAGTGCGACAGGCTTCTCGCCCGCGGCAATGATGGCTCCCATTGTTCCTATCATTATGAAAAAAAACAGGAGCGAAGCCAGAATTATGCCCGTGACTGTTGCAAGGGTATAAATCAGAAAATTCTTCATCTTAAATTCTGTTAACTGTTTGCAAAGGTTAAATATAGCAAGATTTATACAGAAAAAACTGTTACTTTGCATATTAATCATGGGAGAGACGGTATACCTTGGAATGGGTTCCAACCTGGGCGACAGGCTTGAGAATATCAGGAGGGCTGTCGATTTGTGCCGGACCAGTATCGGCGTCCTGCTGGAATCATCGGCCATTTATGAAACAACTCCGTGGGGGTTCGACTGCGACAGGAATTTTTACAATTCTGTCATCAGGATGCGCAGTACCCTGGAACCTGAAGAGATACTTAACAGGATCAAGGATATTGAGAATCTTTTCGGACGCCGGAAAACCAGATCCGGTTACGAACCACGCGTAATCGATATCGACATTCTCCTGTACGGAACGAGGGTAATTAACAGTCCGGGACTGACTATTCCTCATAAGCACCTGCCCTACAGGAAGTTTGTACTGGTTCCTCTTCAGACCCTGGCGCCCGGATTTGTACACCCGCTCTCCGGTAAAACTATCAGGGAGCTTCTCGAAGCGTGTCCCGACAGAGGGATAGTGACCCCCGTTGCCGCAATCTGATTCAGAGCAATCCGTTGTCGGCGAAACTGTAATAGTCTCTTTCCGAAATGATGAGGTGATCGAGAAGCTGAATATCCATGAGGTTTCCTGCTTCCCTGATTTTTTGGGTAATTTTTGAATCAGATTCGCTGGGGTTGAGGTTACCCGAGGGATGGTTATGGCATACAATTATCCCTGACGCGAGGAATTCTATGGCTTTTTTCATCACAATCCTTACGTCTGTCACCGTGCCGCTAATGCCTCCCTGGCTTAGTTTCATCCTGTTTATTACCCGGTTCGAACGGTTAAGAAACAGTATCCAGAACTCTTCGTGCTTCAGATCGGTAAGCATCGGATTTATCAGTTCAAATACATCCCTGGATGATTTTATCTGCACCGTATCGGGCAGTTCTGCCAGTTTCCTGCGGCGGCCCAGTTCCAGCGCCGCAGCAATAGTCACTGCCCTGGCATTACCGATACCGTGAATCTTTGTTATATCGGAGATACTCATCTTGCCGAGGTTATTGAGGTTATTGCCGGCCATGGCAAGCAGCTCCCGGCCGAGGTCTACGGCCGACCGGTTCCTTGTTCCGGAACCTATGAGGATACCAAGCAGTTCTGCATCGCTTAATGCTGAAGTGCCCTTGTTGTAAAGCTTTTCCCTGGGTCTGTCTTCCAGAGCCCAGTCAGTGATTTTTAATGACATGCAGCGAGAAATTTATTTAAATGTAAATATACAAAATTGTGTTTCCTCTTTAAAAATGTTTACTGTTTTTATTCTTAATCCTGACATGTATTTTCCGACAACCTGTTTAAGGACAAAACTGGTCATCCTCCCCCTCGCCATTTGGAGAGGGTAATCGGGGGGGGTAAGGTGAACCTGATGAAATAAAAAAGCCGCCCGTGAAGGCGGCTTTTCATATTATATTATTGTATGTTACGACAAGCTGTTGACGTGTTTTGTAATTGACGATTTCAGGTTTGCAGCCTTGTTTTTGTGAATGATATTCTTTTTTGCAAGCCTGTCGATCATGCCTGTGAGCTTTGGCAGCATCTCAGCAGCCTCCTCCTTCTTTGTGGTGCTGCGGATCTTTTTTAAGGCGTTGCGCATCGTACGCGCATAATATTTATTGGTAACTTTTCTGACAGCTGTCTGTCTGATTCTCTTTTCTGCCGATTTATGATTTGCCATTATCTTAAATTTTTCAACTCTGTTTTTGTAGTCCATAGGGGAATCGAACCCCTGTTACCAGGATGAAAACCTGACGTCCTAACCACTAGACGAATGGACCATCAAAGAACTTAAAAATGCGGATGCAAAGAAAATACCTTTTTTGCTAACTGCAAAATTTTTAGTAAAAATAAATCAATCAGGAATATGCCGTGAAATTCTCAGAATACGTACCTGATGGATAATGCCCCGTTAATGCCTCCCCATCCCGTGGAACCGAAAATATTTACCGAGGGAAGGAGGTCGAGTGAAAGATTAAGTGGTATCTCGTCAAAAGTATATTCCAGTCCGAGAATCCCGTCCAGTCCCACCACTGATCCTGTCGTGTTTACATACGGGTTACTGTCCCAGAATCCGATATGTGCTCCCACTCCCCAGTACCAGTGAAGGTTCGGGTAACTGCCGGTTGGTGCATCTTTTTCGAGAAGGGCTGTTGCCACAAAGCCCTGCCAGCGGCTTGCCAGGATGCCTTCCACCGCCACCGACCGCGACATGAAATGTTTTATGGTAAGACCATAGGGCACGCCTGCCCTTAAACCAAGGCTGGTTTTGTAGTTCTGAGCCGAAGCCGTGATACTGAAAACGACTGCAAAAAGTAATATTACGCCCGCTTTTTTCATATCCTGTGTTTTAAAAATTTGATGCGCAAAGATAGTGATTCCTGCGATAAAAATAATACCAGTCAGCCAGACTTATCCTGCGTGGGTTATTTTACAATTTCGATTTTATAGTCCCCCGGCTGCAGCCTGATTTCCGGTTCTCCCTTCCTGTGCCTGTTTCCGTTAATTTTTAAATTACCTGACCCGGGAGGCAGAAGCAGCAGGGTTTCGTTAATCCCCTTGGGGATGCTTAGAAAATATGTCTCTGTTCCGTTTTTGCTTTTTACAAATCTTCCGTGAACAGGACCTTTTACGGTTGGTGCGGTTATCTCCGAATATTTCAGTCCGGCCATCTGAGGCCTTATTACGGCTTTTTCAAAGCCGGGGGCAAGTGGTTTGATGCCCCACATGTTTCTTACTATGATATTTGCCGGTGCGGCTCCCCATGCATGGTTCCAGTCGAGGTTAGGTTTATACTTCATATCCCACGCTTCAAGAGTTATTGTGGAGCCGGCCCTGATCATATTGTACCAGCTCCGGTCGGTTGTTGAGGTGAGAAGGCTGAAAGCATATTCAGCCTCTCCGGCCTCATATAACCCTTCAAGCAGGAACTGGGCCCCGTAGACGCTGCATGCCATCCCTCCCGATTTTATAAATTGTACCACACTTTTTACATTTTCCTCAGGCACCAGCCCGAATGCAAGTGGGAACATATTTGCGTGAAGCGAGGAGTGTTCTGATCCCTCCCCGTCGACGTATCTTCCGGTGGCGGGATTAAAAAGCTTTGCATTGACGGCATCCCTTACCTTCAGGGCGCGGCCGGAGAAAAACCTGCTGTCATCCTCTTTCCCGAGTTTCCGGGCAATCTCCGACATCAGTACAAGATTATGATAATGGAAACTGTTCACTACAGTGTTTATTTCCTTCATTTCATATCCGTCCCTTTCACCCTCCGGTGTGGCCAGTTTCCATCCTGTGTCCTTCTGTGCAGGGGGCCAGTCGACGATATCCCTTATCCTCTGTGTCGTGTCGCTGAAGCCCAGTTCCCCCATCAGCCGGCCTGTAAGTTCAGGCGACTTTGAGCTTATCAGTCCGTCTTCGCGAGCCAGGGATAAAAGAGTTTTCTTTTTAAGACTTTCATAGTATTTCTCAATCAGGGATATATCGCCGGTGTACATGTAGTCCTGGTAAAAAAGCATGACAGTATGGAGTATCCATTCCGTGGGCCAGGTGGGATGCTCCATAAAGTATTCACAGGTTCTTCGGGCAGGTTCATACTCATTGTCAACGGCGTAGTGGCTGAGCTGGTTTATATAGGCATCGGCCTCGTATGGTATCCGTTCCCTGTCGCCGTCGATGTAACAGCCAGTAAAACTTGTCGCCTTTATAGTGTATTTGCAAAGTTCCCAGACGGCGTTAAGAATGGTGTCGGAAGAATAAAACCGGCCTGCCAGAGGATTAAACTTCCATGAAAATGCCTTCTGCTTCAGGCTGCCCGGAACGAGAATTCCCCGGAAATTCTTAATCTCACAATACCTGAACGGCATAACAACGCCGAATGAATCGGGCAGGCTAACAGCCGGCGGATTTGTATTTCTCTTATCGGGCGGGAGGTTTATTACATACTCTTTACTGTCGGGGCCAACAGGCAGCATCACCCTTGTGTACCTTATCGAGCCACCGGGTTTCCTGTCGATCCTGCCGGGTGCCGCAAGTTTTTCTCCCAGGTGTATTTCAAGAGTATCCCGGCGGTCTGTATTTATTTGGAGGATAAGGGTTCCGAAAGCATCCTTTCCGAAATCGGCGAACCATGAATCTTCAGACGTTCGAACCAGACGGACAGGAGAATTATACTCAATCACGAACTGGGCCCTGGCTGGCAGGAATGAAGCTGCCGCAAAAGCAATAAACACTAACCGGGGTACCCTCATTTGTCAGAACTGGTGGAAGCTCATGGAAACAAATTCGAGCACAACCGGAAGTGAGGCCCTCCAGTATGTCCAGGTATGCCCTCCGTCGCGAACCCTGTACTCGTGAGGTATCTCTTTCTTGCGCATTGCTATGTGAACGAGAGAGTTGCCTTCATAAAGAAAATCGTCATCACCGCAGTCAATAAACCACCTTACCGCTCTTTTCTGGTTGTCGGGCATATTTTCAATCAGATAAAGGACGCTGTATTTCCTGAAATATTCTTCCATCTGCTGCTGAGTGGCTTCAGCGGCCACACCCCAAAGTCTGTAATTCTTAAGGGCTTCAACGTTCTGGGGTCCGGTGGCGGCGCTGAGCGGGCAGGCCGATGAGAAGAGTTCGGGGTGATGAAGGGCATATATGAATGTACCTTCGCCGCCCATCGAAAGACCGGCAACAGCCCTGTATCTTTTTTCGGCCCTGATACGGTAACTCTTTTCAATAAACGGCATAAACTCCTCAAAGAAAAAATCCTCATACCTCCATTCATTCTTCATGTCGTTTACATATCCTCTTTTGCCCGTATTGGCATCGGGCATTACAATAATCATAGGAGTAGCCTGTCCGCTGTTTATTGCCTGATCGGCAATATGCAGCACTTCGCCAAACTGCACCCATCCCGACTGGTCGTCACCCGCTCCGTGCAGCAGGTACAGAACCGGGTAACTTCGCTGGGACGTTTCATAATCGGGAGGCAGATACACTGCATATTTCCTGTCCATTCCCAGGATTTTGCTTTTCATCGAAAGGTTATCCATCACCTTTCCTGTCTGAGCCTGAAGACCAATCAGGGCAAATGAGAGAGATAAAATAATAAGAAGACTCCTTTTCATAACCGATATCATTTTTACCATGTTTCCTCAAAGGTATCCATATTTTTTACAATCTTTACCATCAGACATTACTCTGGCAGTTTATGAAACTACATCTGTTCAACATAGCCAACTTCAAGGTTGACGGCGGCGCAATGTTCGGCGTAGTGCCGAAAGCCCTCTGGTCGAGGGTCTATCCTGCCGACGAAAACAATCTTGTCACCTTAACCCTGAGATCGCTGATAATTGAGACAGGAGACCACAGGATACTTGTTGATACCGGCTGGGGCGATAAACAGGATGAGAAATTCTTCAGGCATGCATATATTCATAACGGCGAGGGGCTTACAGAAGGCCTTGCCGCAAGGGGATTCAGACCGGAAGATATAACAGACGTTTTTCTGACTCACCTCCATGCCGACCATTGCGGCGGCGCGGTTAAAAGAAAAAACGGCGGCGACGGGTATGAGTTAACCTTCCCGAATGCAGTTTACCACGTCAGCCGTACACAGTGGGAATGGGCCGTGAAGAACAATCCCCGCGAAGAGGATTCTTATCCCGAAGAAAACATTATCCCCATTGGCCGGAGCGGACGCCTGCAGTTTCCCGACGAAGATGCCGAACTCTTTCCGGGCGTGACGGTAAAGACCTGTTACGGTCATACACCGGGACTTATGATACCGGTAATCAGTTACAAAGGAAAAACCATTGTGTACACCGGCGATCTTATACCCACATCGGCCCATATCCCGCTGATATGGAACATGAGCTATGACATCGAATCTCTTAAATCGATAGAAGAGAAAAGGGATGTTCTTGAAAATGCTGTGAAGTCGGACCATATCCTTCTCTTTCAGCACGATTATGAGGTTGAGTGCTGCACCGTTCATGATACTCCGAAAGGAATAAGACCAAAGGAAAAGCTGCTTTTCCGGGATATCCTCTGAGAGGCGCTATTCCTTAATCTCCGGCTGATACCGGAATATGTGGCTAAATCATTGTCTTTGACATTAATTCTTAATACATTTGAATAAATGCCGGCGGAATGAAGAGGCATTCTGATTTTATTTTTCTGTATTACAATTAAATAAAAATATTATGCCAGGTTTTGTATATGAGAAAATGTTTCAGACCGGAAAGGATGAAACCGAATACAGGCTCCTTACGAAAGATTTTGTTAAGGTTGCAGAAGCGGGCGGAAGGAAGATATTAACAGTTGATCCTGAAGGACTTGTGCTTCTGGCCCGGGAGGCTGTAAGCGACCTCTCTTTCTTCCTTCGCTCTTCACACCTTGAGAAGCTCAGGAAGATACTTGACGACCCGGAGGCAAGCGACAACGACAGGTTTGTTGCATGGGTGATGCTTAAAAATTCGGTGATATCGGCCAAAGGCGACCTCCCCTGGTGCCAGGATACCGGGACAGCAACGGTTATAGGGTACAAGGGTGAGGACGTATACACGGGGGCAGATGATGCAATGTTCCTTTCAAAGGGAATCTATGAGACCTACCGTGACAGGAACCTCCGCTATTCCCAGATTGTGCCGCTGACAATGTTTGATGAAAAGAACTCATGTACCAATCTTCCCGCACAGATAGACATCTATGCCGCACCCGGAGACTCTTATGAGTTTCTCTTCATAACCAAGGGAGGCGGTTCGGCAAACAAGATGCTTCTATATCACCAGTCAAAATCACTTCTCAACGAAGAGGGGTTGACAAAATTCGTAAAGGAGAAAATAAAAGATCTGGGCACTTCCGCATGTCCTCCCTATCACCTTGTTCTGGTTGTCGGCGGTACATCAGCCGAGGCGGTCCTTAAGACTGTTAAACTTGCCTCTGCAGGCTACCTCGACAACCTGCCCGTTACCGGCAACGAAAGCGGAAGGGCTTTCCGCGATATTGAATGGGAAAACAAAATTGAGAAAATATGCCGTGAATATGGTGTGGGAGCTCAGTTCGGCGGGAAGTACTTCGTGCACGACGTAAGGGTGATCCGTATGACCCGCCATGCAGCTTCTTGTCCGGTAGGACTGGGGGTAAGCTGCAGTGCCCACAGGAACATAAAGGCAAAAATCACTCCTGCAGGCATATGGCTTGAACAGCTCGAACGCAATCCGGAAAAATACCTGCCTGCAAAGGCCCCTGAACTGGAAAAACCGGTTCCGGTCAATCTCGATCGTCCGATGAAGGAGATACTCGCCGAATTATCAAGGTACCCCGTGAAAACAAGGCTCAGCCTTACCGGTACCCTTATAGTTGCAAGGGATGCTGCCCATGCCAGGATTAAGAAACTGCTCGACGAGGGTCATCCGATGCCGGAGTACTTTAAAAACCACCCTGTTTATTATGCCGGCCCGGCCAAAACGCCCGAAGGTATGGCATCAGGTTCGTTCGGCCCCACTACCGCCGGAAGGATGGATACGTACGTGGAGCTTTTCCAGAGCCTGGGCGGCTCACTGATAATGCTTGCCAAAGGAAACAGGAGCAGGCAGGTTATTGAATCGTGCAAAAAATACGGCGGGTTCTTCCTCGGCTCAATTGGAGGACCTGCCGCAATACTGGCACAGGAAAATATCAAATCGGTTGAGCTTGTCGATTTTGAAGACCTGGGTATGGAAGCCGTGCGAAAAATAAAAGTCGAGAATATGCCGGCATTCATTCTCACCGACGACAAGGGAAATGATTTCTTCGACAGCTATAACAAATGATGCGGCGATGCAGACGATAATGATACTAATCTGATTCTCTGCTTTGCCCGGATATAAATGTTTCTGATTGATTTGATTGTGTCAGTTCCCCATCTCGGAGAGGAACTTGATTCTAATGAGTCTTATCTCTTCCTCCTCAAATTCGCTTCCGAGGGCATTGATAGCCTCTTCGAGCGAGTCGGTCTCGGCTTCCTCCCTGAAGTATGAGTATATGTCATGCTGCCTCTCCTCATCTATTACCATGTCGATGTAATAATCGAGGTTGATTCTTGTGCCTGAATTAACTATAGCTTCAATCTCCGAAAGAAGTTCGTCCATATCAAGGCCTTTTGCTTCTGCAATATCCTCAAGAGGCCTTTTCATGTCGATACTCTGGATAATGTAAACCTTCAGTCCCGACTTATTCACGACAGATTTCACCACCATGTCGAGGGGCCGGATGATCTCCTTCTCCTCAACATACTTCCTGATTACCTCTACGAATTCCTTACCGTACCTCTGTGCTTTGCCGGCTCCAACACCGGAAATATTCTGTAGTTCATCGATTGTGACCGGGTACTGAATAGCCATATCTTCGAGTGAAGGATCCTGGAAAATGACAAAAGGAGGCACATTTTTCTGTTTGGAGATCTTTTTCCTCAGGTCCTTGAGGATGCTGAAGAGTTCTTCGTCCATTGCTGCCGTCCTGGCTCCGAATCCGCCTCCCTCCTCTTCTTCGGCATCGCTGTAATCGTGATCTTCGATAAGCATGAACTCGGTCGGTTTCTCGAGATACTCTTTTCCCTTGGGTGTAAGCTTCAGAAGACCGTAGTTTTCAATATCTTTTGTAAGCAGTTTGGCAATCAGGGCCTGTCTTATCACCATATTCCAGAATTTCTCGTCCTTCTCCTCCCCGATTCCGAAGATTTCAAGCTTATGGTGCTTATAGGATTTGATGGCCGAAGTGGCTTTCCCGGCCAGAATATTGGCTATATGATCTGCCTTGAATTTCTCTTTTACCGCAACAACGGCTTCGAGTACATTTACCACATATTCACTGCCTTCAAACTGGGTTTTGGGATGGAGGCAATTGTCGCAAGCCTCGCAGTTTTCCTGTTTGTATTCCTCCCCGAAATAATGAAGCAGCGTTTTGCGCCGGCAAATTGAAGATTCGGCATATGAGACCGTCTCGAGCAGAAGCTGTTTCCCGATTTCCTGTTCGGCTATCGGTTTACCCTGCATAAACTTCTCAAGCTTCTGGATATCGTTATAGCTGTAATAGGCTATGCATCTGCCTTCCCCGCCGTCTCTTCCGGCCCGGCCTGTTTCCTGGTAATAACCCTCCAGGCTTTTGGGAATATCGTAATGTATCACATAGCGGATATCGGGTTTGTCGATACCCATTCCGAAGGCTATTGTGGCAACGATCACGTCGGCCTCTTCCATAAGAAACTTGTCCTGGTTCTGGGTTCTCGTGGAAGAATCCATCCCGGCATGGTAGGGAAGAGCCTTAATGCCGTTAACTTTCAGCGTTTCGGCAAGCTCCTCAACCTTCTTGCGGCTGAGACAATATACAATACCGGATTTGCCGGGATTGTTTTTGATATACTTTATAATCTCCTTCGTTGCATCAACCTTGGATCTAACCTCGTAATAAAGATTGGGGCGATTGAATGAAGACTTAAAGACATCTGCCTCAAGAATGCCGAGGTTTTTCTGGATATCGTGCTGAACTTTGGGTGTTGCCGTTGCGGTAAGGGCAATGATGGGTGCACGGCCGATGGTGTCGACAATCGGTCTTATCCTGCGGTATTCCGGCCTGAAATCGTGCCCCCATTCAGAGATGCAATGAGCCTCGTCGATGGCATAAAATGAAACCGTGATATTTTTAAGAAAATCAATGTTCTCTTCCTTTGTAAGCGACTCAGGTGCTACATACAGAAGCTTGGTGACACCCGAGATAACATCTTTTTTGACCTTGTTGATTTCGGTCTTATTCAGAGAGGAATTCAGAAAATGCGCAACATCATCCCCCGTGCTGAAATTCCGCATTGCGTCAACCTGGTTCTTCATAAGGGCAATCAGCGGTGAGATGACGATGGCGGTTCCTTCCTTCATAACGGCGGGAAGCTGGTAGCACAACGATTTGCCGCCTCCCGTCGGCATAAGTACAAATGTATCCCTCCCGGCAAGAACGTTTTTAATAATAGGCTCCTGGGGCCCCTTAAAAGTATCGAACCCGAAATACCTTTTTAAATAATCATGAATCACCTTATCTTCCGGTACATTCCCCATTTTGATATATTCCCTTTCTGTTTTTCCTTATTTCAATAATAAATATAATCTTTTTTTCCTTATAAATCACATTTATATCAAATATAATCAAATTGATGATCAACTCCAAAATTAAATTCAGGTAAAAAATGTTAAAGTCTTTCCCCCGGCTTTTCTACCCGTTTTCGGGGGCAAGCCGTAAAGACCCCGAAATAATTTTCAGAGGTCAGGCGGGTTTCAAGGGGATGCAAATATACTATTGTTTTGGAAAATAAGTTTTATCATCTTTGCAGCCTGAATTTAAGATAATATAAATGGCAGCCGCTAAGCGCACCAGATCTGACGGGGAGAAAGAGATGTCTTTTCTTGAGCATCTCGAGGAACTCAGATGGCATATCATCAGGTCGGTTCTTTCAATTATAGTGTTCACAATAGTTGCCTTTATTCTTAAAGACTTCATATTCAATAAAATAATTCTTGCGCCAAAAAATCCCGATTTTATAACCAACAGGCTTCTCTGCGAATTCGGGCACCGGATGAACACCGACGTCCTGTGCATCAACACAAAACCTTTTGAGCTTATCAGCATAAAAATGTCGGGCCAGCTCACAACGCACATTGCCGTTTCGATAGTGGCCGGCCTAATAATGGCTTTGCCTTTTGTTTTGTGGGAGTTCTGGAGATTTTTCAGGCCTGCCCTTTATTCAAACGAACGCCGGTATGCACGCGGAGCGGTGGTATGGGCCAGTTTCCTGTTCTTCCTCGGTGTACTGTTCGGGTATTTTTTACTCGTGCCACTTTCCATTCATTTTCTGGGCTCCTACCGGATAAGCGAACAGGTTGTTAACCAGATATATATAAGATCCTATATAGGTTCTATCTCATCTGTGGTACTTGCCACAGGACTTGTTTTTGAGTTGCCACTCATTGCCTTTTTCCTTACCCAGGTCGGAATAATCACACCCGACCTTATGGTAAGATACAGGAGATATTCAATAGTTGTTATCTTTATAGTCGCGGCGATCATCACACCGCCCGATGTTTTCTCCCAGATACTGGTTAGTATCCCGCTTCTGGGTCTTTATGAAGTGGGAATCCTAATCTCAAAAATGGTCTATAAAAGAAAACAGAAAGCACATGATGATTTTATGAAGGGAGAGAATAATTCAACCGAGGTTTCAAAACTGTAAGAAAATGAAACTTTATACCGACAACCTGGTAAAGAAATACCGCAACCGCAAGGTTGTCGACCATGTATCCATTGAAGTTGAACAGGGTGAGATTGTCGGTCTTCTGGGTCCCAACGGTGCAGGCAAAACGACTTCCTTCTATATGATTGTCGGCCTTATCAAGCCTAATGAGGGCAAGATTTATCTTGACGATGAAGACATAACCCAGATGCCCGTTTACATGAGGGCAAGAAGAGGTATCGGGTATCTGTCGCAGGAACCTTCGGTTTTCAGAAACCTTTCCGTCGAGGACAACCTGAGGGCCGTTCTTGAATTATCCGGTTTCCCTCTCTCCGAACAAAAGGAGAGACTCGAGATGATGCTGGATGAATTCGGACTTCAGAAAATAAGAAAAAGCAAAGGCATACAGCTCTCAGGAGGGGAAAGGCGGCGTACGGAAATTGCCAGGGCTCTCAGCCTTAAACCAAAATTCATACTGCTCGACGAACCCTTCGCAGGCGTTGACCCGATTGCCGTTGAAGACATACAAAGTATAGTCGCACACCTTAAAGACAAAAATATCGGCATCCTGATCACCGACCACAATGTTCATGAGACTCTCTCAATAACCGACAGGGCTTACCTCCTCTTTGAAGGAAGAATCCTCATGTCGGGGACAGCCAGACAGCTTGCCGAAGATGAACACGTTAGAAGAGTGTACCTTGGCAGGAACTTCGAACTCAGACGCTGATTTCTCCTCCTTGCATTACTGTTTTTTTTGAGTACCTTTGCCGCGGTTTTCGCGGATGTGTCGTAATTGGTAGCCGAGCAAGACTTAGGATCTTGTGTCCTAGTGACGTAAGGGTTCGAGTCCCTTCATCCGCACAAATAAGTAATTTAAGTAGTTTTTTGAATCTCTAATTTATTTTTAACTGAATGAACATAGTAAAGGAAGAAACCGGTAATCTGACCGCTGTGGTGAAAGTCGGCATAACAAAGGCCGATTATGCTGATAATGTTGAGAAAACTCTCAGGGAATACAGGAGAAAAGCCAATCTGAAAGGCTTCAGGCCGGGAATGGCCCCCTTCGGCCTGATAAAAAAGATGTTCGGAAATCAGGTTAAACTCGATGAAATAAACAAAATCATTTCCGAAAACCTGTTTAAATACCTGCGCGACGAAAATACTGAAATACTGGGAGAACCCATTCCCGTTCCCGACACTGAGGAAAACCGCGATTTTGAAACCCGCGAAGATTTTACTTTCTCGTTCGAAATAGGCCTCTCCCCTGAAATTGAAATTAACCTTTCGAAAAAAGATAAAGTTTTCTACCATGAAATAGAAATCAGCGAGAAAATCAGGGAGGAATATGTCAACAACTACAGGCGCCGTTACGGTAAGTTTGTAACCGCCGACATCTCCGGTGAAAAAGATATCCTTAAGGGAAAAATAAGCCCTGTTGCCTCCGAAGGCGCAGAGACACCTGAGGGTTTCTCAAACGAAAATGCCACTCTTGCCATCAGCATCGTCAAGGACGAGGAGATTAAGAATCTCTTCATTGGCAGGAAAGCAGGAGATGTTATTGAATTTGACCTGAAAAAGGCATTTCCGAACGACTATGAAATATCCGGGCTCCTTGGCATCAGCCGGGAAAAGGCGGCTGAAGCATCCGGGGTGTATGCATTTACAATCTCAGAAGTGTCAAGGTTTGAAATGGCGGATGCCGACCAGGAACTGTTCAACAATGTTTACGGCGAAAACGTGGTAAACTCCGTTGAAGAGTTCCACGGCAAAATTGACGAAGAAATCACCGCCAACCTTGCAGGCGAGAGCAATTACAGGCTGAAGCTCGACCTCAAAAAACTCGCCCTGGATAAGATAAACTTCGACCTACCTGACGAGTTTCTGAAAAAATGGCTTCTGAAGGCCGACGAAAAAGCAAACGCAGAAGAGATTGAAAAAGAATACCCGGCCTTCCGCGAAAACCTGAGGTGGCAGCTCATAAGGAAAAAAATTGCAAGGGAAAACGACATTAAAGTGACGGAGGATGAGCTTCTGAAAGAGGCCGAAAACATCACCCGCTACCAGTTTCACCAGTACGGGCTGTTCTATGCCACTGACGAACAGATAACAAATTACGCCCGCGAAATGATTAAAAAGGAAGAGGATGCCCGGTCTATTGCCGACAGAATACTCGATGAAAAAGCCGTAGAGAAAATAAAGGAGATGGTTACCGTCGAGAACAAAAAGGTCACTGACGAGGAATTTGACGCCCTCTTTAAATAAAACGACGCCCCAAAGGTTGAAAAAACATTATTAGTATCTTTGTGTTTTATTAAAAAGAGTTTATTATGAGTCAGTACGAAGATTTCAGAAAATTTGCCGGCAGCAAAATGGGACTGAGCAGCCTTACCCTGCACAGGTATACATCCATTGCCAGCAGTTATATCTCACCAACCATCATAGAGGAGAGACAGCTGAACATAGCAACCATGGATGTGTTCTCGCGGCTGATGATGGACAGGATAATCTTCCTCGGGCTTCCCATCGACGATTACGTGGCCAACATTATCCAGGCCCAGTTGCTTTACCTCGACTCCACCGATCCCGGAAAGGATATCCAGATATATTTCAACACTCCGGGAGGGTCGGTGCACGCCGGACTGGGCATATATGACACCATGCAGTACATAACAGCCGACGTTGCCACTATATGCACGGGAATGGCAGCCTCAATGGGGGCGATTCTGCTGACCGCCGGCACAAAGGGAAAAAGATCGGCACTGAAACACTCCCGCATAATGATTCACCAGCCCATGGGAGGCGCTGAAGGACATGCTTCAGATATAGAGATAACAGTAAGGGAAATCCTGAAGCTTAAAAAGGAACTTTATGAAATCATTTCGCTGCATTCGGGAAATCCTTACGAAAAGGTTGAGAAAGATGCCGACAGGGATTACTGGATGACCGCGCAGGAGGCGAAAGACTACGGCATGATAGACGAAATACTCCAGAAGACATCACGTTAATGAAAATGGACAGGTGTTCATTCTGCGGACGGACAAAGAAAGAGGCCAATATACTTGTTGCCGGTCTCGAGGGTCATATCTGCGACCATTGCATCGAGCAGGCATACAGTATAATGAACGAGGAGCTTGGCCCCAGGCCCGGATCTTCGTTCGACTCGGTAAACCTTCTTAAACCGGCCGAAATCAAAGCCTTCCTTGATGAATATGTGATAGGCCAGGAAAGGGCGAAAAAAATCATCTCGGTAGCAGTCTACAACCATTACAAGAGACTGATGCAGAAACCCGACAACCAGGATATTGAAATTGAAAAATCCAATATCCTTCTTGTGGGAGAAACGGGCACCGGCAAAACTCTTCTGGCACGCACCATTGCACGAATGCTTCATGTCCCTTTCACAATCGTCGATGCCACCGTCCTTACCGAGGCCGGTTACGTGGGCGAAGACGTCGAGAGCCTGCTCACACGGCTGCTTCAGAACGCCGATTATGACGTTAAGGCTGCAGAAAGGGGAATAGTATTTATCGACGAAATTGACAAGATTGCCAGGAAGGGAGATAATCCTTCAATTACAAGGGATGTCTCGGGAGAAGGAGTGCAGCAGGGTTTGCTGAAGCTTCTTGAAGGCTCCATAGTAAATGTACCACCCCAGGGAGGAAGAAAACACCCGGAACAGAAAATGATTCCGGTCGACACCAAGAACATTCTCTTTATTTGCGGCGGCGCCTTCGAAGGCATTGAGAAGAAAATTGCACAAAGGCTTAACACAACCGTTGTCGGTTACGGAGCCTCAAAAAACAGGGACAGGATAGACAAGGAAAACCTGTTGCAGTATATTGCACCCCAGGATCTCAGAACCTACGGACTGATTCCGGAAATCATCGGCCGCCTGCCCGTGCTTACTTTCCTGAATCCGCTCGACCGCAAGGCGCTCAGGGAAATCCTTACCGAGCCAAAGAATGCCATTGTGAAACAGTATATCAAGCTCTTCAAAATGGACAATATAGAACTCACCTTTACCGATGAGGTGCTTGATTATATCGTCGACAAGGCAATCGAATTCAAGCTCGGTGCCAGAGGACTCAGGTCAATATGCGAAACAATTATGCTCGATGCCATGTTCGATATGCCGTCATCAGGTTCGTCGGAACTGGTAATCACAACCGACTATGCCAGGAACAAACTGGAGAAGGCAGATATTAAGGTTCTGAAGGCCTCATAAAAGAATATCCTTCCGGGGAAATTTAACTTTTAAGGCAATATAAAAAGCAAAGAGCGCAAAGAATCAGATTCTTTGCGCTCTTTACATTATTATACCGATGATTTCTTATGGCTGCATCAGCCTGTGCTTGTGCCTCAGTGTAATTTCCTTTGTGGCATCTCCTTTTTTGATTGTTGCTACTGCATCGCATTCCCCTGTGCCGTAGTCAAGTTCTACCGGTTCGGCTCCTTCCCTTTCAATTTTTATCACGCCCGAAACAAAAAACTCACAAACCCTTTTCCAGTGAAGTGCTGTGAGAATGGTATTTGTATATGCAACACCATTGATGGTTTTGCCGGTGGCTGTTCCCGTAATGAGGCATTCATCATCCCATATATTCCTGGTGAGCCATCCTGCTATCCATTCCCTCTGGTGATCGACATTGCGTTCAATTGTCTTTCCGTCGGGAAGAGTCAGTTTGCCGTTGGTAAGCTTAACCGAGAAAACAACATGCTGTGCCTCGTTGGGACCAAGGTTCTTTACCTCTTTTGTGCCCTCAACCTTAATGCCGTTGAAATAATAGTTGTCAAATGTCACCGTACGGGTGGCGTTCAGCACATTGCGGCGGGCCGTAACAGTAATTATGATTTTACCGGCTCTTGTGCTACCGTAGTAACCGGTGCAGCCTGTACCATAATCAATGGTGATTGTTTTCGGCCACACCTCCGGCGAGGTGCTGCTTACGGTAACGGTGGGACAGGAGTCTGCCATGACATACTCCCCTCCCTTAGCATCTCCCTTGCCAAGAACATCTTCCATCATCAGGGTGGCGTTGTCGACGGTGCTGAAAATGTCATCAAACACCACATTTGTCACTGCATCATCATCTGCCAGGTTGACTGAATCATTATCGATGGGACTCGAATCCTTCTGGCATGCTGTGAATGAAATAAAAGCCGACGCTATGAGCAAAGTAAACAATTTTGTTTTCATACCTTTTGTTTTTTGGTTCGTAAATTGATTTAACAACCTTTTAGATTAACCATTCTTCAAAAGGTTTAACGGAGAAAATAAAAAAATGTTACAGTCTTTCGTAGATGCAATAGGTATAGGAGGGGAAGATGCCGGCTGTACCCTCGTGATATTCAGAGAAAACCACTTTCCATTCCTTTTCCGGAATCTCGGGGAAAAAAGTGTCGGCTTCCGTCACGGAATGAATCCTGGTAATATATAACCGGTTTGCAAGCGGCATAAACTGGCGGTATACGGAACCGCCGCCAATGATAAAGGCCTCATCACAATCACCGCATAACCTTAACGCCTCTTCGACCGAGTATGCAGTGATGCCGCACTCGAAGCATTCTCCGGGATTATCGGTAAGAACTATATTTTTTCTGCCGGGAAGAGGTTTTACCGGAAGTGATTCCCATGTTCTTTTTCCCATAATGACGCATTTGCCCGTTGTGAGCTTTTTGAATCTTTTAAGGTCATCCGGGATATTCCAGAGCAGCCTGTTGCCAAGGCCTATGCCAAGGTTTTCGGAGACTGCCGCGATTATTGATATTATTTTTGCCATTTATACGGAAATATCGCCTTTGATATGCGGGTGTGATATATAGTTAACCAGTTCGAAATCCTCGTACCTGAACTCTCTGATGTCAGTAACGGCCGGGTTTATCTTCATCTGCGGGAGTGGGTAAGGCTGGCGTGTCGTCTGCAGCTTCATCTGTTCCACGTGGTTAAGGTAGATATGGGCATCGCCGAGTGTATGAATAAACTCTCCGGGCCGGAGGCCTGTTACCCGGGCAACCATCATGGTAAGCAGGGAATATGATGCAATGTTGAAAGGCACCCCCAGGAAAACATCGCAGCTGCGCTGGTAAAGCTGGCACGAAAGTCTTCCCCCGGCCACATAGAACTGAAACAGGAGGTGGCATGGAGGAAGGGCCATTTTATCGAGCTCGCCCACGTTCCATGCGCTGACAATATGCCTTCGGGAATCGGGATCTTTCCTTATGCTTTCGATTACGTTCATCAGCTGGTCGATACGTTCGCCACCCGGGGCGCGCCATGACCGCCACTGGCTGCCGTACACCGGGCCGAGGTTTCCTTCGCTGTCGGCCCATTCATTCCATATCCTCACACCGTTGCCGACAAGGTATTTAATGTTGGTATCCCCGCTAATGAACCAAAGAAGCTCATGGATTATTGATTTAAGATGGAGCCTTTTTGTTGTAAGCAGCGGGAAGCCTTCCTCAAGGTTGAACCTCATCTGGTAACCGAAAATACTTATGGTGCCCGTACCGGTACGGTCGCCCTTTGTCACGCCATTCTTAAGTATATGGTCTGCCAGATCGAGGTATTGTCTCATTTCGGGGATATTTTTGCCGCCCATCCGCCTCCCGGGGCCATGTGAATTTTCATTTTTATTCCGGGTCTCACCTCAAGAAAGCGGTGGCTGTAATCGCCTGCATACCTGTCGGCATTTATACCATCTTCAAAAATCTCCATGGTATATTCGCCAGGTTCAAGGAAAGAAAGATCCAGTTCAAGGTCGCGTGCCGACCAGTCGGTTAATCCGCCGACAAACCAGTTCTTTCCGTTTTTCCTGGCAAGCAGAACATAATCACCTGTTTTGGCCTGCAGCACTTTCAGGTCATCCCATACCACAGGCACCCCGGCTATAAAGCCTGTGCACTCTTTTTCACGTTCATAGTTTGAAGGTGAGTCGGCAAGCATCTGAAGGGGGCTTTCGAATACGACATACAAAGCCATCTGGTGCACTCTTGTGCCCTGGCTTGCCGGCCTTGAGAAAACAGGCTGGAAATTGTTTCTCTCCATATTTACCATAGCTCCGGGGGTGTAATCCATTGGTCCGGCAACCATTCTGGTAAAGGGTAAGGTTACATCATGTTCCGGACTCACGTCCCTGCTCCATTTGCTGTGCTCCATTCCTTTTACACCTTCGCGTGTGAGGGCGTTGGGATATGTCCGTATAATTCCGTCGGGCTTGTATGACCCGTGAAAGTCGATAAGCATTTTATGTTCGGCAGCCTTTTGCGTGGCCCTGTAATAAAATTCCACCATTTTCTGGTCGTCGCGCTGCATAAAATCGACCTTTATTCCCTTTACGCCCCATTCGCTGTACCTGGCAAGGGCCTCATCGAGTTTGTCGTCGAGTGTTTTGAATACAACCCAAAGTATTATTCCGACATTTTTCGAAGCGGCATACCTGCATAATTCGGGTACATCAATCTCAGGCACAACATCAAGGACATTCCCGAGCCTGTACCAGCCTTCATCGAGGATAACATATTCGATTCCGTAACGTGAGGCAAAATCGATGTAGTATTTGTAAGTCTGGTTGTTGATCCCTGCCCTGAAGTCAACGCCGTAAATGTTGTTTGCATTCCACCAGTCCCAGGCCACCTTGCCGGGTTTTATCCAGCCGGTTTCCTTAAGGCGCAGCGGAGAGGCAAGCCTGAAAACCATATCGCTTTCAATGAGTCCTTCGTCGGTTGGAGATATTACAAACACTCTCCACGGGTAGCTTCTTTTCCCGGCCACCTTTGCAATATAATTTTCTGTTTTGGTTACATACAGATTTCTGTCGCTTTTGAGTCTCTCTTCTGCAGGATAGGCGGGCCATACACCATGGAGTTTACCCTCTCCGTCTCCCCTGAGCCACATGCCGGGGTACGCTTCAATATCGGATTCGGTAAGCAGCACGTTAATGTTTCCGGTTTTGAAAAGCACCGGCAGGCTTGCAAGGTGCCTACCCGTAATGGTGTCGAGAGAGGAATACCTGAATGTGTTCTCATTATGCGACATAAATCCCGCTTCGGCAGGGAACCACGATTTTGTCTCAGCAGGAAAAGCGAGTTCGGAAATTTCATTTTTAATAATAAGCGAATCGTTAATGTCCGACTCAAACCTGTATGCCACTCCATCGTTGTAAGCCCTGAAGGTAAGGCTAAAGCCTGATCTGAAAGTAAGTGTAATGAAGTTACAGTTATCTGTTATGACCGCCCTTTTATGTGCCACCACAGGTCTGATCTGCTCATTTATTTTACCTGTAAGCTGTTTCCTTACAGGCTGGTTTTCAACCGGAATTGCGCCGTTTCCCGTCACAATTGCCACCCGCGGCGAAGTGAACAGCTGAACTCCGTCATAAGTAACTGTCCAGGATATATTTTTGTCTACGCTTACCGTCAGTGCAAGCTTTCCGTCGGGCGAGCTTATTTTGTAGTCGCGCGGAATTACCGGGTTTAATATCAGAAACCATAAAAGAAAAACCGAAACATATTTTTTCATGTTCTGTAAATTAAAATGTGGTTTGGGATTATTAAGATTTGAGTCTTTTTCTTTTTTCAATTTCATCACGTATCAGAGCTGCGCGTTCATAATCCTCAGTTTTTACCGCCTCATCAATCATGCCGTACAGTTCTTCATCGGTGAAAGAGCTGAATTCCGAAGATTGACTGTTCTTTTCGGGAGAATCATCTTCTCTGGATTTCCCGTTCTCTGCTGCCTGTGAAATTGTTATGCCGGCCTTTTCCAGTATTTCGGGTGTGGTGTAGATGGGGCAGTTAAAGCGCAAGGCAAGTGCCACCGCATCCGACGTACGGGAGTCTATTTCAATTTCTTCGTCATCCCTGTTGCAGATAAGTTTCGAGTAGAAGATTCCGTCTTCCAGCTTGTAAATGAATACTTCCGTAATGTCAATGTTAAATGCGTCTGCGAAACTCTTGAAAAGGTCGTGCGTCAGAGGCCGGGGAGGTTCAAGATTTTCGATTTTAATCACTATTGACTGTGCTTCAAAACCTCCTATTATTATAGGAATCCTCCTTTCACCCTGTTCCTCCATCAGAACGAGTGCGTAGGCGCCCGACTGTGTCTGACTGTAAGATATACCCAATACTTTCAGCTTGATCCTCTTCATAAGCCCATTTTATGGGAGAAAGTTGATTATTTTACCTGACCTTCGACAAATATAAATATTAATGCCCTAACTGGAGGAACAAATAATATTTTTTTATTAACCGTCATGTATAATTTGTATTTAATTCAATTTTTATATCTTTGCAGTCCAAAATAATAATCCGGCCGGGGCATGTAAAGTTACCGTGTTTAAGAAACGGTGCGCCTCACGGAAAAACATAACGACGACATTTATGTACGCAATCGTGGAAATTGCCGGGCAGCAGTTCAAGGTGGAAGAAGGAAAGAAGATATTTGTCCACCGCCTCCAGGCAGAAAATGGGAAAAAACTTGAATTTGACCAGGTTCTTCTTATCGAAGACAAGGGTAAAGTAACCGTAGGAGAGCCTGTTATTAAGGACGCAGTGGTTGAAGCAAAAGTCCTGGAACACCTTAAAGGTGACAAGGTGATTGTTTTCAAGAAGAAGAGAAAGAAAGGCTACAGGGTAAAGAATGGCCATCGCCAGTACTTCACCCAGGTGGAAATTGTAAGCATCAAGGAAAAGGCAGCAAGGAAAAAAGCTGAACATCATGCCGAAAAGGCCGCAGAGCAGGAGGCTGCTGTTCAGACCGGAGCTGCAACCGCACCCGAAGCAGCAGAAAAGCCTGCTGTAAAAAAGCCGCGTGCACCCAAAGCCCAGGCTGCAGGGGAAAAGAGTGCTGAAAAGGCAGCCCCGAAAACCACCGCAAAGAAAAGCGCATCAAAGAAAGAATAATTTATCCTCAATAACGGGATTTAAAACTTTTAGTTATGGCACACAAGAAAGGAGCAGGAAGCTCGCGCAACGGCAGAGATTCTGAAAGCAAAAGACTGGGAGTGAAACTTTTCGGAGGCCAGTTTGCAAAGGCTGGCAATATCCTGGTACGCCAGAGAGGCACTGTCCATCACCCCGGCCTTAACGTGGGAATAGGAAAAGATCATACCCTCTTCGCCCTTGTTGACGGAGAAGTGGTGTTTACAAGGAAGAAAGGAAACAGATCATACGTTTCCGTTAAACCTGTCAGCAGCCAGGAGTAACAAAAAACACCGGCTCTGATTAATTACCCGATTAAGCAGTTACGGCAAACAAGTTTTTTATAATTTTACAGCAGGCTCCCGAAGCCTGCTTTTTATTTAAATAAAGTTATGCTTACACTTAACCTGATAAGGGAAAAAAGAGATTTTGTAATCGAACGCCTGAAGATCAAGAATTTTGATGCCGCTCCCCTGGTTGACAGGGTTCTTGAGCTTGACCTCCGCAGAAGAGAAACCCAGAAAGAGTCGGACGCTCTTCTTGCCGAGCAGAACAAAATCTCGAAGGAAATTGGGATGCTGATCAAATCGGGCGACAGCGCCGGAGCCGAAAGTGCCCGGGCAAAAACAGCCTCGCTGAAAGAGGAGTCACGGCGTCTGGCCGAAAAGCTGGCTGCACTGGATGAAGAACTCAGAACCGAACTCGTAAAGATTCCAAACCTCCCCCATGCATCGGTCAACCCCGGGAAAGGTGCTGAAGATAATTTTAAAGTCAGGGAGGGCGGTACGGCGGTTGAACTGCCCGCTGATGCCCTTCCCCATTGGGAACTGATTAAGAAGTACGGCATAATCGATTTCGAACTCGGAATAAAGCTCACCGGGGCCGGGTTTCCCGTATATAAAGGCAAAGGCGCAAAACTCGAAAGAGCACTTATCAACTTCTTCCTCGACGAGGGTGAAAAAGCGGGATATCTCGAAATCCTGCCCCCTATTGTCGTCAACGAGGACTCGGGCTTCGGAACAGGTCAGCTCCCCGACAAAGAGGGCCAGATGTACCATGTTACCGCCGATAATTTCTACCTTATCCCCACCGCTGAGGTTCCGGTAACAAATATTTACAGGGATGTAATCCTGAATTCTGAAGATCTCCCCGTAAAGAATATGGGTTACACCCCATGCTTCAGGCGCGAAGCCGGATCGTGGGGAGCCCACGTCAGAGGCCTTAACCGGCTTCATCAGTTCGACAAGGTGGAGATTGTCCAGATTGCCCACCCCGAACACTCCTACGAAGCCCTTGAGGAGATGGTTTCCCACGTTGAAGGCCTTGTAAGGAAACTTGACCTTCCCTACAGGATAATGAGACTCTGCGGCGGAGACATGTCATTTACCTCGGCCCTTACCTACGATTTTGAAGTATGGTCGGGCGCCCAGAAGAGATGGCTCGAAGTAAGTTCGGTATCAAATTTCGAGTCCTTCCAGGCCAACCGCCTGAAATGCAGGTTCAGGGAAAAGGGGGAGAAACAGAACAGGCTGGTGCATACACTCAACGGCAGCGCCCTTGCCCTGCCCAGGATAGTCGCCGCAATTCTCGAAAACAACCAGACAAAAGAGGGCATCCGCATACCTGAAGTACTGGTTAAGTATACCGGTTTCGGGATTATTGACTGATTTACAAACCTCAACCCTGAACATGACCAGGACGCAAAAGTCATATCTCTATGCCATCCTGGCGGTTCTTTTCTGGTCGACAATACCCACGGTCTTTAAGATCGGCCTCTCGGAGACAGAAGTCCTTCCGATGCTGGCCGTGGCTTCATTCACATCCACACTGGTGCTTTTTGCGGCGGTATTGTTTACAGGCAGGATTGGTACGGCGCTCCGGCCACGTAAAAAGGAAATAATCTCCTCAATGATTCTGGGCCTGGTAAATCCATTTATCTATTACATCATACTTCTTAAAGCCTACAGTCTTCTGCCCGGCCAGGTCGCACAACCGCTGAACATGATATGGCCGATAATTCTTGTTTTTCTCTCGGTTCCCATACTGAAACAAAGAATCCCGGCAAAGAGTTTTCTGGCACTTTTCATCAGTTTCGCAGGTGTTTACATTGTTTCCTCCCAGGGCCACCCCCTGAACCCGGGCATAACAAATCTTCCGGGAATATTGCTGGCGGCCGGCAGCTCATTCTTCTGGGCACTTTACTTCATCTTCAACATGAAGGATGGCCGCGACGAAGCCGTGAAGCTATTCACGGGGTTTCTGTTTGCTTCCATATACCTTATAATTGCAATGTCGGTTACAGGAGGATGGAGTAAGATACCTGGTTTAAAAGGATTTGCAGCATCGGTCTATACGGGCATTTTTGAAATGGGCATCACATTCCTGTTATGGCTCAAGGCACTTCAGATGGCGGAAAACACAGCCCGTGTGAGCAACCTGGTATATATCGCACCGTTTATTTCACTTGTTTTTTTATACTTTATCATCAACGAACCCGTTTATTACACAACACCGGCCGGGCTGGTTCTGATTGTGGCCGGAATCTACATTCAGAACAGGAAAACACCGGTGGCATATTAATTGTTATTACTTTAGCAAATCTGAAATCATTATATTCTTATGTCAGCCAGAAAGAATTTAATACTAATCATTGCCGCGCTGCTGTTAGCAGGTGCCTGCAAGAAGGATGATATCCAGCCCGTTACAAATACATCAGGGGAGACAAAGGCAAACGAGGCACTTTACAGCCTGATGAAGGAGTGGTACCTGTGGTATGATAAACTTCCCGTAGTTAAGGCATCCGATTACAAGGATCCGTATGAACTGATGGTTGACCTCAGGTATAAACAATACGACAGGTGGAGTTTCGTGGCCGATTATGCATCTTTTGTCGCCTCAATGCAGGGAACATTTGTGGGACATGGAATAAGGATGGGTCTCGACAACGATAATAAGGTCCGCATAGTTACAATCTATAAAAACTCTCCTCTTTATCCGCTGGGGGTGCGCAGAGGCTGGATAGTCAAAAAACTCAACAACACCGACCTGGCTGCCGTATTCCTCTCGGGTGATGCAAATGCATATAACCAGCTTATAGGGCCCTCAACAGCCGGCGTTACCAATACCTTTGTTTTTGTAACACCCGAAGGAAAGGATTCGACCATTACCACCACTAAACAGTCGTTCACTCTTAATTCCGTCCTGGTCGACACTGTACTGAACCTCTCATCCGGAAAGACAGGGTATCTTGTTTTCGATGAGTTTATCGAACCTTCATCAAATGAACTCAAGGCATCATTCGCAAAATTCAAACAGGAAGACGTAAAAGACCTGATACTCGATCTGCGGTACAATACCGGGGGCATTCTGAGTGTGGCTACCGAACTGGCCAGCTATATCTCGGGACAGTCTCCTTCAAGCATACTGATAAAGATGCTTTTCAACGACCTGAAGTCGTCGGAGAATCAGACCACCTATTTCAAGACCATGCTCTATCCACTGAATCTGTCGAGGCTGGTGGTAATATGCACCCGCGAAACAGCCTCCGCAAGCGAGGTTGTTATCAACGGGCTGAGGCCCTATCTGAACGTTGTGCTTGTGGGCGACACCACCAACGGCAAACCCACCGGCATGAATGTATGGACATACCCCGGAACAGTACCAAAGTATGTCTATGCCCCGGTTACCTTTAAGTTGGTTAACAAAGATAATTTCGGGGACTTTTACACGGGGCTGCCGCCACAGAAGCTTGCCGATGATGATATCAAACATAACTGGGGCGACCCTGCGGAGGCCAGCTTCAGCCAGGCAGTATATTATATGGAAAACGGAACCTTTGGCGCCAAAGGCTCTTACACCGGTAAGAGAGTACAGTATTTCAGAGAACGGCCCGGACTGATGAATAATGCATACATCATTAACAGATAATAAGTTACAATAAGGAAGCAGTTGAAAAGAAAACCCGAGGACAGGATCATTCTCGGAATTGACCCGGGAACCAATATCACAGGGTACGGCATCATAGAATGCTCCGGCAAAGAGCCCAGGCTGATTACCCTGGGGGTTATCGAACTATCAGGGTTTAAGGACCATTTTCTCAAGATAAAGCATATCTTCGAAAGGACCACCGGTCTGATAGAAGAGTACCATCCCGGCGAACTGGCAATCGAATCACCCTTTTACGGCAAGAACGTTCAGTCGATGTTAAAGCTGGGGAGGGCTCAGGGGGCAGCCATCTCTGCCGCCCTCTCGAGGTCGGTGCCTGTTTTTGAATACGCTCCCCGAAAAATAAAAATGTCCATCACCGGCCTCGGGTCAGCCTCCAAGGAACAGGTTGCCTTCATGCTTATGAGCATACTGAAATTCAGGGAGGATGAAATCATACTGGATGCCACCGACGGTCTCGCTGCCGCGCTTTGCCATTATTACCAGAGTAATAAGCCTGCCGCCGGGAAAAGTTATAACAGCTGGAAAGATTTTATCAGTAAAAACCCCGGCAGGGTGAACAAATCAGGCGGGTGACCAGGCCATTGCAGCCACACTTATCTTCAGGTTTTCAACTTTCTTAAGCTCAGCCGCACAGGCTTCTATGGTCGACCCGGTTGTGATAACATCATCCACAAGCAGAATATGTTTGTTCTTAAGCATCTCCTTGCCGGAAATGGTGAAAATACCTTCCACATTCAGCCACCTGTCGTACCGTGACCTTTTTGTCTGGGTTGCGGAAAAAGCTGAACGCTTCAGCAGATCTGTTTTTACCGGTATTCCGGTCGCTGCAGAGAGTCCGGAGCAAATCCCGGCACTCTGGTTATAACCTCTTTTTCGCTCCCGGGCCGGATGCAGAGGGACAGGTACAATATAGTCTATCCCTTCAAGGAAACTGCTCTCCATCAGCTGAGTGCCGTAGATCCTGCCAAGAAACTCCCCAAGCTCTTTTACCCCGTCATACTTCAGGGCATGAATAATTTTTCTTATCCGCGACCCCCTGTTGTAATAAGAAAATGCAGCCGCTCTTTCGATGCTGCAGCGGCCCCAGAAAAGACGGGCGACGGGATTATCCTCTGAAAGGTGATACCGGGTGCGGGGTATAGCCACGAGGCATTCTGTGCAGATAAGCTTCTCATTTCTGAGAAGATGTTCTCCGCATCCGTGACATATACGCGGGAAAAAAAGCGACAGGAAGTCATCGGCCAGTTCGTAAAAGAAACCCATGCAGCAAGATCAAAAGACCTTACTAATTTAGTAAAGTTTTCAGTAAAATGATTTATAAATCTGTTCAGAGTGAATTAAACCTCGATCCTATCCTGGATGCAATCTCTTTAAACTGTTCGGGAGACAATTTAAGTTTTGGCTTTTTAAAGTTGATGTCTTCCATGGTATTCATGGGTACGAGGTGTACGTGAACATGAGGAACTTCAAGTCCCACAACTGCCACTCCAATCCTTTCGCACGGTATCTCGCTGCCTATTGCCAGAGCCACCTTCCTGGCAAAGAGCATCAATCCGGTATAGGTCTCCTCATCGAGATCAAATATATAATCGACCTCTTTCTTTGGCACGACCAGGGTATGCCCCTCGTTAAGAGGATTTATATCGAGAAAAGCAAAATACCTGTCATCTTCTGCCACTTTGTAACAGGGTATTTCCCCGTTTATTATCATGGTGAATATTGATGCCATGGCTTCCTGTTATTCAGATTGAGATTGATAAAATTTCAAAAGGAATAGTGCCGGAGGGCACTTTAATATCGACCACTTCACCGACTTTTTTCCCTATCAGACCCTGGGCGATGGGTGAGTTGATTGCAATTTTGCCCTGTTTAAGGCTTGCCTCGCTCTCGGGGACAATCTGGTATTCCATAATTGAATTGTTTACCCGGTTCTTGATTTTCACCTTATTAAGGATTCGAACAGTGGATGTGTCAATCTTTGAATTGTCAATAATCCTTGAGCGTGCAATGAGATCCTCAAGCTTCGAGATTTTAAGTTCCAGCATAGCCTGCGCCTCCTTGGCGGCGGAGTATTCGGCGTTCTCGGTCAGGTCGCCTTTTTCTCTCGCTTCCGCAAGCATCCTTGCTATCTGGGGCCTTTCGACATTTCTGAGCTGCTCGAGCTCTTCCCTGAGCCTCTGCATTCCCTCCTCTGTAATATACGTATTATCAGCCATTTGATTCTGATTATATTAAAAATAAGAAGAATTCCAGCCTTACCGGAACTCTTCATGAACACAAAATTAAAATATTTTTTGAAAATTCAAAAAAAATTACACTCTATTATGTGTGTTTTTCAATTAATTAACCAACTATTTGTATTTCCTTGCAGCTTTTTTTGTTGCCGATGATGTCTGTTTCTTCTTCTGTTTCTCCCTCACTGCAATATCTTTCTCGTTTTGCTTCATACGTGCCTGTACATCAGGCGACTGTATCTGAAACGCCCTCTTTTTTGATTGCTTAACGAAATCGTTATACTCTTTTTTGAGCTTTTCCTCCTTTTTCTGTTGTTCTTTCTTCTTTTTCCTCACACCGCGCGATTCAACAACCTGCACCTTTCTCTTCTTGCTGAACAGGGCCTTCTCGGGGCTTTTTCCTCTTGTCCTTGGACGCTGCTGTGCTTCGGCCGCAGCCGTGCCAAGAAATACGAGCAATACCACGCTGATGGAGAATAAAAGAATCTTTCTCATACAACTATTAATTGGTTTTTTGCGTTTTTATTCAGAGTTGATTGTAACTTTGGCGCCTTAATGTAATTCATGAAACCGAAACCAAATATATTATTTTCATTCTTAATTTTAACCTCTTCGCTATTTTTCTCTTCCTGCAACAAGGATAAAAATGATGTTATCCCTGATGTTTATGTCGATTTCTTTATAAATCTTTCCGATCCTTTGTTTTTCGACCTGAATGCCGTCGGCAGTTTTGCCTATGTCAGCTACCAGACGAACAATCTCGGATCGGTGGCTGCAGGGTACGACAACAATGGGATAATTATTTACAGGGCCACTCTTGATCAGTTTTATGCCTACGACCGTACGTGCCCGCACGATTTTGTATCGGAAGGGGTAAGCGTAAAAGTGAATGCTGATGGCAATTTTGCCGTTTGTCCACGGTGCGGTACATCTTATGCCCTGCCGGCTTCGGGCACCCCTTATTCGGGAGTTGGAAGGTATCCTCTCAAGAACTACCGGACCTCTTTCAACGGCTCAGTGGTTCATGTCTGGAATCACTGAGACCCCCGGTTAATAACGGTAATGTTCCGGTTTATAAGGTCCTTCGGAATTCACACCGATATATTTTGCCTGCTTTTCGGTAAGTGTTGTAAGCTTCACGCCGAGCTGTTCCAGATGGAGCCTGGCAACTTCCTCGTCGAGATATTTCGGAAGGCGGTAAACCCCGGTCTTGTAGTTCTTCTTCCAGAGGTCAATCTGGGCAAGCGTCTGGTTACTGAACGAATTGCTCATAACGAATGAAGGATGTCCTGTCGCGCAGCCGAGGTTAACAAGTCTTCCTTCGGCGAGGAGATAAATTGCATGCCCGTCCCGGAACTGATATTTATCAACCTGGGGCTTGATATTTATCCGTTTTGCTCCTTCGTATGCATTCAGGCGGTCGACCTGTATTTCATTGTCGAAATGTCCGATGTTGCAGACGATTGCCTGGTCTTTCATTTTAAGCATGTGTTCGAGCGTGATTATATCGCAGTTGCCGGTAGCTGTCACGTAAATATTTCCTTCGCTTAGAGTATCTTCAACTGTTTTAACCTCGAATCCTTCCATTGCAGCCTGGAGGGCGCAGATAGGGTCAATTTCGGTGACGATAACCCTTGCGCCGTATGAGCGCATTGATTTAGCGCAGCCCTTTCCCACGTCGCCGTAACCGCACACCACAACCACCTTTCCGGCGATCATCACATCGGTGGCTCTTTTAATGCCGTCGGCAAGTGACTCCCTGCAGCCGTAAAGGTTGTCGAATTTTGACTTGGTAACAGAATCGTTAACGTTAATTGCAGGAACAAGCAGTTCTCCCTTCTCAAGCATCTGGTAAAGCCTGTGCACACCGGTGGTGGTTTCCTCAGAGATACCTTTCAGTTCGGCCACTACCCTGTGCCATTTGCGGTTATCCTCCTTCTGTATTTTCCGGAGAGTATCGAGGATTATCTCCTCTTCGCGGCTGCCTGCTTTTACGTCCAGAACGGAAGGGTCTTTCTCGGCCTTGTATCCAAGGTGCACCATAAGAGTGGCATCTCCGCCGTCGTCGACAATGAGATTCGGGCCTTTGCCGTCGGGAAATGAGAGGGCCTGAGCAGTGCACCACCAGTATTCCTCGAGAGTTTCGCCTTTCCATGCAAACACGGGTATGCCTCTTTCAGCAATGGCTGCGGCGGCATGATCCTGTGTTGAGAAGATATTACAGCTTGCCCACCGCACATCGGCACCAAGTTCGGCCAGTGTCTCAATAAGCACTGCTGTCTGAATGGTCATGTGCAGTGACCCTGTAATCCTTGCTCCTTTAAGCGGTTTCTCGGCCGAATATTTGTTCCGTATGGCCAGTAGTCCTGGCATCTCTTTCTCGGCAATCTCTATCTCTTTTCGTCCCAGGCCGGCAAGCTTTATATCCTTTACCTTGTATGGCAGGGTTGCTGTTAAAATACTCATTTCTTTTCCTTTATTTCGATCTGCAAAGATAGTAAAAAGTGTTACCCGTTTCTCAACAATTTCATTGCATTGTGAATATCATCTTTTATCCTGCGGGCAAGTTCGGTGCGGGACTCAAATATCATTTCTCCGCGGAGGCGGTATTTAAAGATAACCCTTATTTTTTCTCCGTAAATATCATCTGTGAAACCCGGGATATGGACCTCGAGGCTTCTTTCTGGTTTAGCTGTATTAATGGTCGGGTTAAAGCCGATGCTCATTACTGCAGGAAATATTTTTCCCTTTACCACTGCTTCCACAGCGTAAACTCCGTCGGCCGGGATAATCTTATCAGAAGATGCCGGTTTTATATTTGCGGTCGGATAACCCAGCTTCCTGCCCAGTCCCTTTCCCCTTATCACATTTCCGTCAATAGAATAGCTGTACCCAAGCATATTGCTGGCAAGATCCAGGTCGCCGGAGGCAAGGGCTTCCCTGATCCTGGTGGAACTGATTACAGAACCTCCCTCCTCCCTGGCATCCAGAATTTCGGAGGTTATACCCATCATGGATGCATGGCTGCTGATTTTATCGTAGCTGAACGACCCCATATGTCCGAAGCTGTGATTGAAACCAATCAGCAAATGCCGTATCCCTATGCCGTCTGCAAGGATTCGTTCGAGGAAGCTTTCGGAATTCATCCTGCTGAGAGCCCTGCTGAATTTAAGTATTACCATGTGATCGATTCCGAGAGCTTCAATAAGTGATATTTTTTCTTCGGTAGTTGTTAAAAGTAATTGTGTAAACCCCTCGCCCGATATAATCTTTCCGGGGTGTGGTTCGAAGGTTATCACAACCGATTCGCCTTTCATTTCCTTCGCCCTGGTTTTAAGCACCCCGAGCACATGTCTGTGTCCGGTGTGAACCCCGTCGAAAGTACCGATGGTTGCAACAGGCCTTGCAATGGAAAGATTCTTATAGCTATGGTGAACCTTCATTTTATTTTCCGGAAGAAATCTCTCTTCGCACGACAAAAATAATAAAGTAGCTTAAGTGTTGGCCGGTTTCTGTCAAATAAGAGCAACGCGTGACACTGTTCGCATCATTTTTGTATTTTTAACCCTCTATCCCGGGCTGAAATGAAAAAAGAATCTTTTTATAATTCCGATCCATGGCTCAATCCTTACAGAGGGATTATAGAGAGCAGGTACCTGAAGTGTACCGCAAAGGAAAGAGAGCTCGCCGGAGATGGTTCATTGTCAGATTTTGCAGCTGGCCATCATTATTACGGACTGCACCGTTCAGGCAATAAAATGGTATTCAGGGAATGGGCTCCCGGTGCTACGGAAATTTACCTTATCGGTCCTTTCAGCGGCTGGAAAGAGTCGGCTGAATTCAAGCTCAGGATGACAGACGAGGAAGGCAACTGGGAAATCTGTATGGGAGAAGATATTCTGAAGCATGGAGAGCTCTATAAACTTTCGGTTCACTGGAAAGGCGGCAAGGGAGAGCGTCTTCCGTCGTATGCCGTAAGGGTGATACAGGATGATAAAACCAAGATTTTCTCTGCTGAAGTGTGGGACCCTCCCGTTAAATACAAATGGAAAAATAAAACTCTTCCGGGAAGCAGCCTTCCTCCTCTGATCTACGAGGCCCATGTGGGGATGTCGTCGGAAAAGGAGACAATAAGCACATTCAGGGAGTTTACCAGCGATATTATACCTTATATAGCCGCCACCGGGTACAATACCATCCAGCTGATGGCAATACAGGAACATCCCTTTTACGGGTCGTTCGGCTACCACGTTGCCAACTTTTTCGCCGTTTCTTCACGTTTCGGCACGCCCGACGATCTGCGGGAACTTATTGACACGGCCCATGGTTACGGGCTTAGGGTAATAATGGACCTGGTACACTCACACAGTGTGAAAAACATTAATGAAGGCCTTGGACTTTTCGACGGCGATCCCGGACAGTACTTTCATACCGGCGACAGGAGGAATCATATTGCATGGGATTCACTGTGCTTCAATTATGGAAAGAACAAAGTCCTGCATTTCCTGCTCTCCAACTGCAGGTACTGGCTCGAAGAGTACCGGTTCGACGGTTTCAGGTTCGACGGGGTAACCAGCATGATTTATTATGATCATGGTCTCGGCCGGAATTTTGTTTCATACTCCGACTATTTTGACGGAGGGCAGGATGAAGATGCACTGGCCTACCTGTTTCTTGCCAACAAGCTTATTCACGATCTCAATCCGGGAGCGATAACCGTTGCAGAGGAAATGAGCGGCATGCCGGGTATTGCCGCCCCGACAGACAGAATGGGATACGGATTCGACTACCGTCTTTCAATGGGGGTGCCCGACTACTGGATTAAGCTGGTAAAGGATACATTCGACGAGGCGTGGGACATGGGCGCTCTTATGCATGAATTGTCCCAGCACCGCCCCGAAGAAAAAGTGATCTCTTACTGTGAATCGCACGACCAGGCGCTTGTGGGCGATAAAACACTTATCTTCAGAATGATAGATGCCGACATGTATTCCGGCATGAACATCTGGTTCCATAACCTGAATATCGACCGCGGCATAGCCCTTCATAAAATGATAAGGCTGATAACATTTTCAACCTCCGGAGGAGGGTACCTGAATTTTATGGGAAACGAATTCGGGCATCCCGAATGGATCGACTTCCCAAGGGAAGGCAATAAATGGAGTTACAAGTATGCCCGAAGGCAATGGTCGCTGGTAAAGGACAGAAACCTTAAATATCACCAGCTGGCAGAGTTCGACCGGAGTATGCTGGCACTTGACAACGGAGGAAAACTGCTGGGAGCACCTGTGATAAAAAGAATCACTGAAAACTCAGCCGATAAGGTGATTGCCTATATGAGAGGCGACCTGTTGTTTGTTTTTAACTTCCATCCGGTTACATCATATACCGGTTATGGGATTCCGGTAACGGGGAAATTCAGAATTGTTCTCGATTCTGATGATCCCGCCTACGGGGGATTCAACAGAATAGACCGTTCAATATTATACAGGGCCATAAAGAGAAGTGAGAAAGCAGGTATAAAAGAATCCTACTTTCTTTTCCTGTATCTTCCCTCCCGCACGGCTTTGGTCTTTAAGAAAGAGCCTGTGCGGAAGGTAACCGATCTTTAGTCAATCCATCTCAGGAGGTAAAAATCCTGTTTATGCGGCAGATCCTGGTGTTTAGGGAATATCCGTATCCCATACGAAAAAGCGCCTGCCTTTTCCGGAGTTAAACTGGTACGGTACAGGCATTTGCCGCTTTTACAGCTCACCAGTGAAAATTCCTTGCCTGCAACAAATTCATGCTCACCTGTCTTCGAGGGCTGTGTAATGATAAACTCCACGCCTACATTCTCTTTCGGTATATTGTTTACATTAAGCAGTATCTCTGCCTTATAGTCCCGACCCGAACGGTAAAAGTTGTCTCCCGGTTTTTCAAACTTATAGTTCAGAACTTCTATTTTATCCCACTCCTCTGCCATCTTTTTCTTCCAGGCAGCCATTTCCCGGGCTTTATCAAAACAATTTGCGGACATGTGTTTGCTTCTGATCCACAATTTGTCATAGTATTTCTCATAATAATCATCTATCTGCCTTTTCATTGTAAACTCGGGGGCAATTTTAGCCATTGAGTTTTTGATGTAACTGATCCACTCAACGGGTATTCCGTCCTTGTTGAAGGAATAGTAAGCCGGGATTATTTCATATTCCAGCATGTTGTAGATTGTTTCGGCATCGACGTCATCCTGGAGGTCCTGGTTCTCGAAAGTGCGTTTCTTTGGCAATGCCCATCCTGCGAATGCATGATAACCTTCAACCCACCAGCCGTCGAGGACGCTGAAGTGAAGAGTGCCGTTCATAACGGCTTTTTCACCGCTGGTACCGGAGGCTTCAAGGGGACGTGTCGGGGTGTTAAGCCATATGTCGACACCGCGGACAAGCTGTTTGGCCAGTTCAATATCATAGTTTTCGAGAAAGATAACCTTTCCCGTGAACTGGGGCATCTGCGATATTTCGTGTATTCTCCTGATCAGCTCCTGGCCGCCTCCATCGTTTGGGTGCGCCTTTCCGGCATAAATGAACTGAACGGGCCGGTCGGGGTTATTGACAATCCTGGCAAGCCTGTCAAGATCCCTGAAAAGAAGGTATGCCCTCTTGTATGTGGCAAACCTTCTGGCAAAACCTATTGTGAGGGCTTTTTCATTGAGATGGGTGCTGATATTCAGAAGAGTCCTCGGGCTTACATGCCTGTCGATCATTTCTACCTGCAGCTTTTTCCTGATATTTGAGAAAAGCTTCTTCTTGAGGTTTTTCTTTATTTCATAGATTCTTGCGTCTTCAACGTTGTATATTTTCTCCCAAAGCGACCTGTCGGTCTGGTCAAAATGCCTGTCGCCGGCAATTTCACCGTAAAGCTCCTGCCATTCAGGGGCCTGCCATGTAGGAAAGTGGACTCCGTTGGTGACATGTCCTATAAAGAGCTCCTCCTTAAGATAACCGGGCCAGAGTTTCTTAAACATATCCCTGCTTACTTCACCGTGAAGTTTTGAGACTCCGTTCACTTCCTGCGACATCCTTGTTGCCAGAAAACTCATATTGAATTTCCTGTCGTGATCCGACTCGCATCTTCCGAGAGACATAAGGCGGTCCCATGAAATATTGAGTCGTGAATGGTAATGTGAAATATATTTTCTCAGCAGGTCTTCCTCGAAAGAGTCGTGCCCTGCCGGCACCGGGGTATGGGTTGTAAAGAGTGTTGAGGAACGTACCGCTTCGAGTGCCTCATCGAATGTAAGATGATGGTCATTTATCATCACCCTGAGTCTTTCGAGGCTTATGAAAGCGCTATGACCCTCGTTGCTGTGATATAAGTCAGGATTAATACCAAGAGCCGCCAGGGCCCTCATCCCTCCTATTCCGAGAACAAGTTCCTGTTTAAGTCTGTTTTCGTTGTCTCCGCCGTACAGGTGATGAGTTATTGACCTGTCCTCCGGGATGTTCTCTTCAAAGTCGGTGTCGAGAAGTATCAGGCTCACTTTTCCGACCTTTGCCTCCCATACTTTTACCTTTACAATACGGCCGGGCCATGCAAGTGAGACCACCAGCGGATTTCCGTTTTTGTCCTTCAGCGGTGTAACCGGCAGATGGCTGAATTCCTCGGCCTCGTAAACAGCCAGCTGTTCGCCTTTGGGCCCGAGTTTCTGCTTGAAGTATCCAAACCTGTAAAGCAGGCCTATTCCCGTGATCCTGTAGTTTGAATCGCTGGCTTCCTTCAGATAATCGCCTGCAAGAATTCCAAGTCCGCCCGAATATATTTTAAGGCACGGATGTATTCCGAATTCCATGCTGAAATAAGCCACAGAGGGTCTGGTGTTGTCGGGCGGCCTCGACATGTAATCTTTGAAGATTCCGTAGACCCTGTCGGCCTCGGCAAGGAAACTTTCGTCTTCTCCGAGGACAAGGAGCCGTTTATAATCTATTTTTTCAATCAGCAGTTTTGGATTATGGCCCACCTCATCCCACAGGGACGGGTCCATTCTTTTAAAGAGGTTTTCAGCCTCGATGTTCCATGACCACCACAGATTGCCGGCCATCTCTTTAAGAGAGGCAAGGCGTTCAGGCACATCACTTTGCACATAGATACTCTTCCAAACCGGTATCTGGTGAGGTTTTCTGATTTCGAGTACGGGAGCCTCCACCATTTTAACGAACTCCCTGGGTTCGTTTCTGCGTTCCAGGCTGCCTGTAAGGGCCTTGTCGTAAGCTTTATAGTAATAGCTGACAAAGGAGTCCCACATCGCAATGCGGGATATTTCAAACGCCTTTCTCCTTGCTTCGTCTGTTTTCTCATTCGTTGCCGAAATCAGTCCGGAAGCGAATTCGCTTATGGCCCTGGTTACTTCTGCCTCATTTGTGTCGGTTCGGTTTATTACGGCAATTCCTCCGTCGGGATCCCTGAAATTATCTTTTACCCACAACCCGAAGCCCGAGAGAGTTGTTGTCACTGTAGGGATGTGAAACATAAGGCTTTCGAGGGGAGTGTAGCCCCATGGCTCATAATAGGAAGGATAAACGGTAAGATCGAAACCTATCAGGAGATCATAGTAAGGCATGTTGAAGATACCGTCATTTCCGTTCAGGTAAGAAGGTACAAAAATGACCTTTACCTTATCTGTATGGTTATTAAAGAGGCCTTTTTCTGAAAGTCTCTTCAGCACCATATCAGAATCGGGGTAATGAAGATTATGTGTAAGATACTTGTCTCCCTGCGGAAGGGGAGCGTTTCCGTTCAGGAATTCGGCAATATCCTGACGTGGTCCTTTATGGTAAGCAGGTATAAGGATGAAGGCAATACATTCCCGTTTTATGTTTTCATTTTTATTTAGTTCGGCAAGTGAATCAATAAAAATGTCCATTCCCTTGTTACGGAATTCATATCTTCCGCTGGTTGAAATGAAGAATGTATTGCTGTCTGGTTTGTATCCGAGCAGGGCTTCCGACACTCTGATAAGTTTTTCACGCGCTGCTTCTCTTTTTCCGTCGAATTCGGCTTCTCCCGGAACAAATGAGTCTTCGAAACCGTTTGGGGTCACCATGTCCACATTTTTGCCCAGGAACTGGGTGCACTCCCTTGCCGTTAGCTCGCTTACGGTAGTGAAAACATCTGCCTCGGCAGCAGTAATTTTCTCTAGCGACTGTTTGGCGATCACGTTGAATTCCCTTGCCATCTGAACGGGGTTGTATTCCTCAAGTTTGCCGTATAGCGGTTTACCGTGCCCTGCTATGCAGCGTCCAAGTACTGTTGCATGTGTCGTAAAGGCTGTGGCAATCCACGGAGCATGTTTCTTAAGGTAAAGTACGCCTGTCCCCGTCATCCACTCGTGGAACTGTGCAACAATATCATGATGGTCGTGATAAAAAGTTGTATAACTTTCAATAACCTTGCCGGCGGCATATCCAAACAGGGCGGGCTCAATGTAATCCCACTGGCCCGAAATGCTGTCGAGCTTGTATGTTTCCCAGAAACGGGCGAAGATTTCATTCTGCTGCCCGAAATAGGGAGTAAAATCTATAAGAAAAACAAGTGGTTTTCCCGCTATATTCCATCTTCCGATTCTCACCTTTAAGCCCTCTGCAAGTGCTCTTGTTCTCCAGTCATTGCATATTATGTCATCCTGGATAAATTCGGGGTTTGAACTGTCCTCTCTCCATACATCCGGTCCAATAAGAATATAATTATCGCCCAGCTCATTTACAATGTTCAGAGCCTTTGTAGAAATTACAGTATGTATACCTCCGACCTTGTTACAGACCTCCCAGCTTGTTTCAAATAATAGTTCTGTTTTCATTATCTTTTCAATGTTACCTTAATTTATTTACTCTTTTTTGCGCCCGTGGTTTTTTTTCCTGTTGCTGTTTTTGTTGCTGCTGCCCCTGTTTTTTTTGATGCAGTTTTCTTAACGGTTGTTTTTCGCGGGCCGGCTTTTTTTGCCGGAACTTCTTTTTTCGCGGCTGTTTTACCGGCAGTGCTTTTCTTACTGGCTCCGGCCTTTACACTCTTTTTTGCCGCACCTGCTTTCACGGGTTTCTTTTTTGCTTCTGTTTTTGTCTTAACAATCTTCGATTTGGCAATAGCTTCGGCAGCAATCTCGGCAAGCGACCTGGTTTTCTTTTCAGTACCGGATTTTTTCACTGTTTCTTTGGATTTTTTTTCTTTTCCGGTTGTTTTCCCGGCAGTTCCGGTAAGTTTCTGCAATTTTGACCTGAGCGTTTCAATTTCCTTTTCCTGTTTCCGGATGATTTCATCCTTTTCCTTTATCTGTTCCCGGACTCTGATCATGGCCAGTTCCTGTTCAGATGTATTGCATATCCTGTTTAATCTTATTTCAAAATCGCTCAGCACATTCATATAGTTCATGAAAGCCTCGTACGGGTTGTCATAAGGATTAAAGTAGGTATGCACTATTCCGTCAGAAAAGAATTTGGTGCTCATGTAATAAAAGTGATCACTCGACTGCAGGTAGGTCCAGTCTTTGAATATCTGATCCGAATTGCACCTGTAGACCCTTTCTTCCAGTTCATAAAGTTTTTCGAAAGCGGCACTCTGCAGCTCGTTTCCGAGCCAGGCCGTCAGGTCTCTCTCCTCATCGGCCCACGATATCGGGGAAGGCACGCTTATTGCGGCCACCGGCTGAAGTGTTTTTGATATTTCAGTCGGTGTCATGAACCTGAAAGGAGTCTTCTTCAGAATGGCGGCGGGCATATGTTCAAGGAAATCAAATATTCCAGACTCCGCGGAATTATGCTCACCGAAAGTTTCATAATCAATGAATATGTTGACAAGCTCGGACTTTTTTGATATTTTTTCGAGCCATAAAGCGTATTTATCGGCAGTCAGGGGCCATTCGTTCCAGCTCCTGTTTGAAAACCTGAAAGCTATGTCGTCGCTCAGCACAAAATTGCGGAGGAGCACCTTCAGCCTCGGGTTTATTGTATTGCAGTAGAGAAAGTTCGGGCTTTTCCATCCGAGAATGTGTTTGGCACCTTCCGTGAGCATTGCCTTAAATCCCATATCCGCGACCCAGGCTCCCATCTGATCGGAATAGATCATTTCTGTGTTGCGGAATGACTGCGGATCGTATCCTATGAACTCTTTAACAAGCCCGACATGGTTATTTACCTGTTTCTCAAACTCGGCGCGGCTTTTAAGCGAAGCGAGCGAGTGAGCCTGTGTTTCGGCAAGGAATTCAACGCTTCCTGTTTCGGCAAGTTTCCTGAAAGAGTCGAGCACTTCAGGTGCATAAAGGCGGAGCTGGTCGATAAGGATACCGGATACGGAGAATGCCACCTTAAATTTGCCTTTATGTTTATTTATAAGGTCAAGAATAATTTTATTTGCCGGGAGGTAACACCTTTCGGCGACTTTGCGTAGGATTGATTCATTGGTATAATCATCATAATAATAATGATCATGACCAAGATCAAAGAACCGGTACCTTTTCAGCCTGAAGGGCTGGTGCACCTCAAAAAACAGGCAGATTACCTTTTTACCAGCGGCGCTCATATTTAATGACTTTTGTTTTTCCCAAGTACTTCCTCATATATTTCCCTGACGTGACGTGCAGAGTTTTCCCATTTTATCCGTATAACCTCTTCCCTGCCGTTTCTGATAAATTCTCCGGAAAGAGCCGGATATGTAAGTATTCCGTAAATGGCATCAGCCATGGCATCGATATCCCAGAAGTCGACCTTAACCGCATGGGTAAGGATTTCTGCCACTCCCGACTGTTTGCTTATTATTACAGGCACGTTGGATAGCATTGCCTCAAGGGGTGAAATGCCGAAAGGTTCCGAAACGGAAGGCATTATATAAACATCGCTCATTGCCAGCATTGTAAAGACGTCGCGGCCTCTCAGGAATCCAGTAAAATGGAATCTGTCGGTAATTCTGAGTGCTGCGGCACGGCGCATCATTCTTTCCATCATGTCGCCCGAACCTGCCATCACGAACCTGACATTCTTCATCACTTTCAGGACCTTGTTGGCAGCCTCAATAAAGTATTCCGGACCCTTCTGCAGGGTGATTCTTCCCAGGAATGTGACCACTTTTTCATCGAAACCCTTGTTCACCTGGAGTTGCTCCGTAACATCAACGGGTTCAACGGCATTATAGACGGTTTCAACTTTTGCCGGGTCGATATTGTATTTGCTGATAACGATATCGCGTGTAAGGTTGCTGACGGTAATTATTCTGGCAGCAGCATCCATTCCCTGCTTCTCTATCCTGTAAACCTCAGGGTTGACGTTTCCGCCGCTGCGGTCAAAATCGGTTGCGTGAACATGTATGACAAGCGGTTTGCCCGAAACCTGACTGGCGGCTATGCCGGCCGGGTAGGCCAGCCAGTCGTGGGCATGGATTATGTCGAAATTCTCTTCGGAGGCTATCACGGCTGCAACTACCGAATAATTGTATATTTCTTCGAGAAGGTTGCCGTTATAGCGGCCCGAGAATTCTATCTTTCCCTTATTATCTGTCCGTACGAGTATTCTTTGACCGGCCGCCTCTTTCCTCCTTGTGATCTTCCAGAATTCTTCGGGATCGGTATAAGGGATTATCTCGGACCTGACTTCAATTTTCTCGACTTCGCGTGTAAAACCCCGGTAAGATATTCTGCGGTATGCCACCGGAATATTGTTTGCCCCGATGAGTCGCACGGCCGACTGATCTTCGTCTCCCCATGCCTTCGGCACCACGAAGATGACCTCCATATCCTTAAGGGAAGTCATGCCCCTGGTAAGGCCGTAACTCGCCGTACCAAGGCCTCCTGAAATATGGGGAGGGAATTCCCAGCCGAACATCAGTACTCTCATCCCGTTCCGGTTTATCTTTTCACTGAATATTGTTTTTCAAGTAACTCAATAATTCTAAGTATCTCAGCCACACTCCATGCCTGTGAAACAGCGCCTCTCGGGGCATGCGGAGGATCGCCGTCATAGATTTCGGAGATGGTGCTTATCCCGTGCTCATTCATAACCTCCTCAAAGCTATAAATAATACTCTCAACTTTAGCAACGCCCTGGCTTCCGTAGACCCTCAGCCACGCTTCACAGAAAGGTCCGAGCAGCCATGGCCACACTGTTCCCTGGTGGTAAGCGCTGTCGCGCTGTTCCTGACCGCCTGCGTAAATACCCTTGTAATTCGGATTCCGGGGAGATAAGGTCCTGAGTCCCCTGGGGGTCAGCAGATTCTTTTCAGCAACATCGAGCACTTTTTTCATCTGTTCCACCGACAGCATACTGTAAGGAAGCGAGGCTGCTATAACCATATTGGGCCTGACAAAAGTGTTTGCCCCTTCGGTATCATTAACATAATCTGCCAGGTAACCCAGCCGCTCATCCCAGAATATTTCAATAAATGATTTTTTAATCAGGGCCGGAAGGTATCCGAAGCGGTCGGTAAACAGTTTATCGCCCGCCTGTTGTGCCATTTCGAGGGCAAATGATACCGCGTTGTACCACAGAGCGTTAATCTCGACATCATATCCCTGCCGCGGAGTGACCGGCACACCGTTTACGACGGCATCCATCCATGTAAGAGCTTTCCCGGGTTCATCCCAGTAAATGAGGCCGTTTTCGCGCATCCTTATTGTATGCTCCGTTCCTGTCGAAAAGAATTCAATAATCGATCTGGCAGCTTCCCCGTATCTTTCCCATGCATCTTTTCCGCCGCACTTTATGTAATGCTGAAGTGCCCAGAAGAACCAGAGAGGCGCATCTATGCTGTTGTAGGCAGGGTTCTCATCGCTTCCCATGTTGGGAAAAAGTCCCTTCCTCAGTCTTAGTACCTGTGTATCAAGCACATCAGTATAGAGTTGGAGTTTATGTTTGGCCGTTGCCAGTCCCGGAAGCGAGATAAAGGTATCTCTTCCCCAGGCCCCGAACCAGGGATAACCCGCAACGATAAGCGTTGCTCCCTTTCTTCTCTCAATAAACTGCTGGGCTGCATTCTGCAGACACTGTTTGAAACTATTCCTCGGAATTTTGGCCCTGACCGTTTTTGTAAATTTTGTTTTAAAGCCGGAAGGCTTTTCCTCCTTTGTGGATGCGGAAAAGACAACGCTGTCGCCTTCACCCGCAACTACCTCAAAAAAGCCGGGGGTAAAAAGATCTTCAGAATAATCATATCCCCGTTTCTGTTCTTCCATATACTCGACACCATAATACCAGTCGGGCACCGGTATAAACTCAGTATCATTCGAAAGCTGCATGTGAAGCCAGGGAAAGCCTTCATATAACCTTGCCTTTATGCCGTTCTGTACATATTCAACCTTTGTGTTCGCGCACATATTGGCATGGGTAAGGTGGTGGATATTCCTGAATGCAAGGAAAGGCCTGATCTGCAGTTTGACCGGCTCACCCGCCTCAAGAATAGTATACCGCACAAGGTACTGTTCCTCATAATGCACCAGAAGCCTCTCCTCCTTCAGAATAACGCTTCCAACCCTGTAGGTTGTAACAGGAATAATTTCGATGTCAAAGTCTTCCAGGTACTTGTGCCCCCTTGGATTGTAAAAATCCCCCTTATACTTTCGCAGGCCGATGTTAAATGACGATTCATTGTTTACAACTGTTACATCCAGGGAGGATAGCAGTACATGTCTCTCCCCGCCCAGTTCGTCAACCGGACATACCAGCAGGCCGTGATATTTTCGGGTATTGCAATTCACAATTGTTGTTGATGTATAACTGCCCGCCCTGTTTGTCCTGATGATTTCCCTGCTTAATGAGTACTCCAGGTTTACCAGCTTTGTTTTATCAAATTTTATATACCCCATACATCGTTATTAATTAACCCTTTTAAGTTAAATCATTTTATTTTATCTGCCAAAAAGTAGTAATTTAATTAATTTCTGACAAATGACTTCAGACCGTGATATATCTTTTATCACCACTCATAATCAGATAATTTAAAAAGAATATCTTTGCAGACAATAAAATTTCAAAATTAATACATTTTGGTTAATGAAAAAACAGATCATCATTACGGCCTTCCTTTTAACACTTTTGCTCCTTTCCTGCGGGAAAAAGTCAGTAGTCATCTCGGGCAGAATTGAAAATGCGACAAGGGGTGAATATATTTTTCTTGCCGAGTTAATGGAGAATGAGGTTAAGGATGTCGATTCGGTAAAGTTCGACGAAAAGGGAACCTTTTCATTTTCAAGAGAGATAACCATACCTGTATTCTATCTTCTCAGGCTTAAGAACGGGAACTTCTTCACTCTTCTGGCCGAGCCCGGCGAAAAGATTGAATTCCTGGCAAAATACAATTCCCTCAACGAGCCCGAATCGGTAAGAGGTTCGGAAGGAACTGCAAAGATGATTGAGTACAATAAAAAACTAAAGGCCACCATCGAGAAGATAAGAGGTCTCTTCGACATCTATAATCAGAATACCGACAGCCCTGATCTCCAAAAAGTGATGCAGACTCTCGACAGTATGAACAAGTCATACCTCTCCGAAATCAATTCATACACCAAGGATTACATTGATAAAAACAGCGGTTCGCTGGTTACGCTGCTTGCTCTCTATCAGCAGGTAGCCCCCAGGGCATATGTACTGGATCCGGAAAAGGACATAAAATATTTTGTAAAGGTTGACTCTGTTCTTTTCAGGAAGTATCCTGAATCAGGCCCGGTAAAGGCTCTTCATGAACAGGTCGGGGCGCTCGTTGAAAGCATCGAAGCTGCAAAAGGCAGCAGTGCATTTCTGAGCACTGGCAGCGAGGCTCCCGAGATTTCACTTCCTTCTCCGGATGGCAAAATAATCTCTCTTTCTTCTACAAGGGGGAAGATAGTACTGCTCGATTTCTGGGCAGCATGGTGTCCGCCATGCCGGCAGGAGAATCCCAACCTTGTAAAGGCTTACAATGCCTACAGGGACAAGGGATTTGAAATCTTCCAGGTATCACTCGACCGAACACGCGAGGCATGGCTGAAAGGAATCGAGGAAGACAACCTCGGCGCATGGATACACGTAAGCGACCTGAAATACTGGAACTCATCAGTTGTGCCGCAGTACCGCATTGAAAGCATACCCCATAATTTTCTCCTCGACCGCGAAGGCAAAATTATTGCTTCAGACCTCAGGGGTCAGGAACTGCAGATCAGGCTTGCCGAGATTTTTAAACAATAACCCGAATCAGTAAACCAGGGTACCGATGAAAAACAAGTGCATATTTCAAATCCTGCCGGTTCTGTTTATCGCCCTGCTGCTTGTGTCATGTTCCGGCAGAAAAAGTATAAGGCTAAAGGGAGTAAGCCCGGAAAACAGAGGGGAAAACATTACCTTATCCAGAATAGATATCGATATTGCCGTTCCCATAGACTCGGCCAGGGTGAAGAAGGACGGCAGATTCAGATTCACCTTTAATGCTGACCTTCCCGAATTTTATCAGGTCGGAAACAGTACCAAAGGTTACACAACATTCATTGCCGCCCCGGGCGATAAAATTGAAATCAAATACCTGACCGGCTACTTTGACCGCGAATATTCAGTTTCCGGATCGCCCGAAACCCGTAAGATGATTCTTCTCGATTCGGCTCTTGCCGTAACAAAAAGGAAAATTGACTCCCTGAGGCTTGAATATGACAAAGCCTATTCACTTCCCGGATTTCCCGAGAAGGAAAAAGAACTTAATGATGCCTTCGTGAAATTACTGAAGGACCAGAGGATGTTCAATATAGCCTTCATTCTGAAAAACCTCGGCTCATTTGCCTCAATTAAGGCGCTTTACCAGAAGGTGGACGATCAGACTTATGTTTTGTACGATTCGCGCGACCTGCAGTTTTTCAAACTTGTATCAGACACTCTAAATCATCGCTATCCCAAGTCGAAGCAGGCAAGAGCCCTGAAGATTTATTTCGAAAACGAAAGAAAAAAGATGAGAATCGACCAGTTCGGGAAACTCCTTGAAAATGTTCCCGAAAAAGTGCTGGACCCTAATCTTAAAACCACTGAAGGCAAAAGAATTGCGCTCTCTTCCCTCAGAGGAAAATTTGTACTGCTTAGTTTCTGGTCGGCAGCTTCAGCCGACTGCATCAGGGAAAACCTCGAACTGAAGAATTACTATTCAAAGTACCGCGATAAAGGTTTCGAGATTTACCAGGTCAATCTCGATTTAAACGAGGAGACATGGAAAAAAGCAGTCCGGTTTGATGAACTGCCATGGATAAATGTGAGGGAAGACGATCCCGCCAAACCCGAATTTGCAAGGCTTTACAATGTAACCGTTCTTCCCGCCAATTATCTTTACAGCAGGGAAGGAGAGATTATCGCCGTAAACCTTCACGGTAAGCCGCTGCAGTTAAAGCTTCAGCAGATATTCGGATTTTAAAAAGCGCCGAAGTGACCGGTAAGAAAACATACTTCGCATCCGATTTTCACCTTGGATTGAAAGCCGGTACCGACCCGGCTGCCCGGGAAAAAAAAGTTGTTGCATGGCTCAACGGTGTTGCCCCTGATGCCGGTGAAATATACCTGCTCGGCGATGTCTTCGATTTCTGGTGGGAGTACAAAAAAGTGGTTCCAAAAGGATTTACACGGTTCCTTGGTACAATCTCTGCCCTCACCGATGCCGGACTCAGTGTATATATGTTCCCCGGTAACCATGACATGTGGATCGGGCAATACCTGGAAGACGAGTGCGGAGTTGAAATCTTCAGGGAGCCTGTTGTCAGAAATCTGAACGGGAAGAAGTTCTATCTTGCACACGGTGAGGGGCTTGGATCAGAGGATGCCGGATACAGGGTCTTGCTGTGGCTTTTCAGAAACAGAACCATTCAGAGGTTCTATTCAATGCTTCATCCTGCATTTGGCGTAGCCGTCGGGCACAGGTGGTCGATGAACAGCCGCCTCGGCAAAGGAATCTCACTGCCTTTTATGGGTGAAGAAAAAGAGGACCTTTTCAGGCATTCAAAATCCCTGCTCGAAAAGGAAGATATAGATTATTTTGTTTACGGTCACCGCCACCTGCCCCTCAGATACTGCCTTCCGGGCGGTCAGGTTATTGTTATACTTGGCGACTGGATTGAGAGCCCCGGCTATGCAGTATGGGATGGCATTGACCTGAGACTTGAAGAATACAGGTAATACTACCGGCCCGACACTTTGACTTCAAGGATAAAATAGGAATACCTGTCGTTTATTTTCTCAAAATTGTAATTCAGTTTACCGTCCGACTTCCTTGCCATTTCTATCAGCCCGAGATTTCCTGTGCTCTGTACATTCATCTGCTGATTCATCAGCGATTGTTTCAGGAGATTCTTAAGTCCTTCCCTGTCGGCATTGTTTATTGTATCAAGCTTTTGCCTGAACGGGGAGATCTTATCATTTTCGATAAGATTGCCTGTTGTAATCGTGTATTCCTTCTCTTTAAACCTGATAAGCACCAGGGGCATGCCATACTGCTCCTCAACCGTTTGGCCGGGATTGTGCCTCGCAACGTTGTCGAGAGCCTCCACCAGGACACCGAACACTTTCCTTCTGAGAGCGGTATCGGTATCACCTTCCGACAGCCTGGTTTCCGCAAATGAGAGCACTTCCTTGCTGACGTCGGGTGAGAAATGACCCGACCATATCATGTAGATGTTATAGGAAGCCATAAGCTGCTCAAGCTCGGAAACTGACCTGCCTTCAAATCTGCCGGCAGATCCGGTTCTGAAACCCGTACCTTTTGAGTCGACTGTTTTGCTCAGAATAAAATAAGAGTAATCCCCGTCGAGCTGTACAAAGTCGTAATCCAGCCTGTTCCCGGTTTTTTTAGCCATCTCTATCAGCCCCAGACCAGCCCCTCCCTTGGTACTGAATTCCGAGGCGTTAAGCATCTGACGATATACCGTCCTTATTTCGCCCGGTTCAAGATTATTGATCTCTTCAAGTTTCTTTTTGAGATTCCCGATCTGCGAGGTCTCTATAACGTTGCCCGTTGTTACCGTGTAACCGTCCGGCCTTCTTGAATACATCACCAGCGACATTTCGGAGTAATCATCAGATGTACTGTGTCGGGATACATTCTGCAGGCTTTCAAGCACAAACATAAAGAGTCGTTTACGTCCCTGAAAACCGAACTCCGAACTTTCCATCTCCTTCTCGAGCAGCATAAGCAGGGAAGAAGTGTTCTCAACCGTCACAACACCGCGGTAAACAAACATCAGGTTCCCTTCATGTATCTTTTGTCTTATTGCACGGATAAAATCCATATAGGGCAGCAACTAAATTTTACTGACAATAAAAATACTAATAATCATCAATATTACAAATTATTATAATAACGTGATAAAAAAGCGGACACCCTTCAATGCAGCAAAATGTTCCTGAGTACCGGAACAGGTTCATATTCCTGATAGGTTTTTATACCAATATTGGAATAAGCATAAATACCCAGTTATCAGACAGGGATAAAATTTTCCCTGAAAAACCTTTAAGTTTGACCGTTTTTTGGGTTTGACATGGGTATTTTTTACAGGTTTCTGACGTTTATCCTTCCCCCCTTTACATTCAGGGTCTTTTTCAGGAGAATTTTCTATTCCAATCTGAAGAAAGTCCCGCTCGACAAGCCTTTGCTTTTTGCCGGCAATCATCAGAACTCATTTACCGACGGGATGCTGGTAGGGGCTTATCTGACGCAGCCCATCAATTTTCTTATGCGGGCGGACATGTTCCGTAATTCAATAGCCAGGTTCTGCCTGCGGGAACTTAACGTATCGCCCGTATACCGGTTCGAGGAGGGACTTGAAAATGTTCACAGGAACAGGGAGACATTCAATTGGATATACGACGTGCTTAAGAAGAACGGGAACTATGTTGTATTCTCCGAAGGGATATGCGTGCAGGAGAAACGTCTCCAGAAACTCAGGAAGGGAACGGGGAGGATGGCTTTCGGAGCCGAGGAGGAATTCGGACTTGACGTTCATATTGTACCTGTAGGGATAAATTATACCTATCCTTCAAAATTCCGTAAAGAGGTACTGATAAACTTTGATGATGCCTTCAGCATAAAGGAGTTAAAGAGCCTGTACGAGACCAACAAGGCAAAGGCGCTTCTGGCCTTCAACGAAAAAGTGGCAGCCGGACTGAACAGACAGGTAATTATTGTCGAGAACCCTGAGAATGACACCTTTGCAGAACAGATGCTGATGATGGCCCGCAACAACACCATTCATCCTTTCTTCAGATGGAAATTTGACGATGACAGCCGCAGGGCTATGGAGAAAGGCATATGCGATAAAATAAATTACATGGATATCCGCGACCGGGAGAAGCTTAACCTGTTCAGGGAAAAGGCCGGTGCCTATATGAAGCTGCTTCAGGAAAATGGCATCAGGGATGAAAACATCGCAAGGAAGCTCGATTACGGATTCCTGAGGTATCTGACACTTGTTGCCGGATTACCGCTATTTGTTGCGGGTTATGCTGCAAACCTTATACCCTATCTGGTTCCGCGCATCATCTGCAACACCCTGATTAAAGACCTCAGGTTCTACAGTTCAGTTTACATGGCTGTCGGGACGATACTTTATATTATTTATTTCCCCGTTGCAGCAATACTTTCCGTTGTTTTCCTCGGATGGTGGGGAATACCTGCGGCGCTTGCCGTACCGCTTCTCGGGTATGCTGTTCTCTTTTACCAGGAGATTGCCAGGGAGAGGTATCACACCTTCAGGTACCGGCTGAAGAAACTTACCAGGCCCGGGCTTATTAAGGAACTCTCTGCGCGAAGAGCAGAAATCCTGAAGGAGTTTGAGGAGTATAAGTCTGTCTGAATCCGGCTGTAAACTCCCTGCACCCTGAAATTCCACTCCCTTCCGCACTTGCACTCACTCTCACTCTCACTCTCGCTCTCGCTCTCACTCTCACTTTCCTACCCTGCCCATCCTTCCCTGTCGAGGTTACGGTAATTAATTGCCTCGGCTATATGGTTTGCCTCTATATTCTGTGATCCGTCGAGGTCGGCGATGGTCCTGGCCGTTTTTAAAATTCTGTCATACGCGCGGGCCGACAGCCCCCTGACGTCCATGGCGGTCTTAAGCAGGCGGCTTCCCGCCTCATTCAGATGGCAGAATCTCCTCTGCAGTGAAGGGGTTATCTGGGAGTTTGTATAAATCCCCGGGTATCCGGCATATCTTTCGGCCTGGATATTTCTGGCTTTTATGACTCTCTCCCTGATAGCTGCAGACTTTTCGGTATTCAGATTGCCTGAAAGTTTATCGTACTTTACTGGAACCACTTCAATGTGTATGTCGATCCTGTCCAGAAGCGGACCTGAGATCCGGCTGAGGTATTTCTGGACCATTCCGGAGCTGCAGGAGCACTCTTTTTCGGGGTGGTTATGGTAGCCGCACGGGCAGGGATTCATTGAAGCAATCAGCTGGAAATTTGCAGGATAATCAACGGTGAATTTTGCCCTGGAGATTGTTATGATCCTGTCTTCGAGGGGTTGGCGCAGCACTTCGAGCACTGTTCTTCTGAATTCGGGCAGTTCGTCGAGGAAGAGGACTCCGTTGTGGGCAAGCGATATTTCCCCGGGCTGCGGGAATGTTCCCCCGCCGACCAGGGCGACATCGGAGATTGTATGATGAGGCGAACGGAAGGGGCGCCTGGTCATAAGCGAGACATTGTCGCCCAGTTTGCCGGCTACCGAATGGATCTTTGTAGTTTCAAGCGCTTCCTCAAGCATAAGGGGCGGTATAATTGTAGGGAGCCTTTTTGCCAGCATTGTCTTTCCCGATCCTGGCGGGCCGACCATTATCACATTATGATTTCCGGCTGCTGCAACCTCGAGAGCTCTCTTAACGCTCTCCTGACCCTTTACATCCGAGAAATCAATATCATATCTGTTTGCTTCCCTGCTGAACAGCTCTTCTATATCCACTCTTACCGGTTCAAAACCGTTTCTGCCGTTAAAAAATGCCAGCACATCCCCAAGCGAATTCATGCCGTAAACATCTATCCCCCTCACCACTGCGGCCTCGCATGAATTACCCGAAGGCACTATCAATCCCCTGAAGCCTTCATCCCTTGCCTTTATCGCCATTGGCAGCACGCCCCTTACAGGTTTGAGGGTGCCGTCGAGGGAGAGTTCGCCCATCATCATGAAGGAGTCGAGCGCCCCCTGAGAAATCTTTTCATCGGCGGCCAGGATGGCTGCAGCGAGCGGAAGGTCGTAAGCAGAACCCTCCTTCCGGATATCGGCCGGAGCCATATTTATTACAACCTGCTTCCCGGGCCAGTGAAAACCAAGAGAGCGCAGGGCCGATTCTATCCTCTGCTGACTCTCCTTAACAGCCACATCGGGAAGCCCGACAAGGAAAAACCTGATTCCCCGGGAGAGATTTACCTCAATGGTAACAGTAACAGCATCAATGCCGGTTACTGCACTTGCAAATGTCTTTACCAGCATGTTTAAGCACGTTTAAGGAAATGCATAACAAATATAGGAAAAGAAAGATAAAAGACAAAAGATAAAAGCAAAAAGGAAGACCCGGTGAACTTTTCACCGGGTCTTCCATACTAACCTAACCAACCTATGAATCAGATGGCGGAAGGACCTCTTTCGCCTGTCCGTATCCTGATGCAATCCTCAAGGGGGATAATAAAAATCTTTCCGTCGCCCGAAGAACCTTCCGGGCCATTGGTCTTTGCCGATTTAAGAATGGTCTGCACGGCTTTTTCAACCGATTCATCATTTACGGCAATTTCAATCCTTATCTTCGGAATGAGATCGGGCACTATAGTAAGCCCCCTGTACATTTCCTCTATTCTCTGGCGGCCGTTACCTGAAACAAGACTTACCGTTATCCTGTTAATTCCGGTTTCAATGAGAGCTTCCCTTACCTTGTCGAGTTGCACTTCCCTGATTATTGCAGTTATTAATTTCATGGCATAATGTTTTAAAATTTCAAATCAGCTAGGGTTAACCATTCCGTAACCTCTTTCTCCGTGGTACGATCTGTCGAGACCGGCCATTTCGTCAGCTTCCTCAGATTTTATTTTCATAATTTTATTGAGTCCGTATAATAAAACAAGTGTCATTATGGCCGCATAGGCAACCGCGACACCCACGGCAAGGGCCTGGACTCCCAGCTGGTTCCATATTGTCCATGAACCTGTGGGTGAAGCTCCGGCGGCTTCAGCCATCCATGAGGGTCTGATAAAGAAAGTAAGCAAAAGAGCGCCGGCCATTCCTCCCACGCCGTGTATCCCGAATGCATCGAGGCTGTCGTCGTAGCCGAGCCTGTTTTTAACCTGTATTGCCAGGTAGCAAAGGACTGAGGCAAATATCCCGATCAGCAATGCTCCATATGGCTGTACCACACCTGCAGCGGGTGTAACGGCAACCAGGCCTGCAAGAATTCCGCTGGCGAATCCGAGTGCCGTGGCTTTTCCCTGGTGAAAGCCTTCAATCACTATCCATGTCAGTGCGGCGGATGCAGCTGCAATCTGTGTTGCTGTCAGAGCCTGGGCTGTGCTTAATCCGCTCGAAATGCTGCTGCCTGCGTTGAAGCCGAACCAGCCTACCCAGAGCAGGCCGGCACCCAGCATGGTGATCACCAGGTTGTTGGGCCGGATAACCTGGTAGGGATAACCCCTTCTTGACCCAAGGTATATTGCGGCAACCAGTCCGCTGACACCTGCAGAAATATGGACAACCGTTCCGCCTGCAAAGTCGATTGCTCCCTTTGCTCCCAGGTTAAAAAGGAACCCGTCGGACGCCCATACCCAGTGACAGAGCGGGTTATATACAAACAGGCTCCATAGCGCTATAAAGAAACAGTAAGCCTTAAAGGATATTCTTTCGGCAAAAGCTCCGGCGATGAGGGCCGGAGTTATGATTGCAAACTTTCCCTGGAACATGGTAAAGACATATTCCGGCACTCCTGATTCAAGAATATTTGTATCAATACCTTTCAGCAGGAAATAATCCTTATTCCATCCGAAGAGACCGCCCAGAACATTTGTTCCGAAACTCATTGAGTAACCTGCAACCATCCAGAGGACTGAAATAATACCCATTGCGGCGAAACTATGCATAATTGTACCCAGCACATTTTTCGACCTTACCAGTCCGCCATAGAACATTGCCAGTCCGGGCACCATCAGAAGCACGAGAGCGGTTGACGTCAGCATCCATGCAGTTGCCCCGGTATCGACCGGGGTGTTTTCCGCTGCAATCAAAGCAGAGGACCCGCAAACACTTAACAAAAGAATTGCAAAAATCCGTTTCATTCCTGTTTTCATAATCATTTGTAAGCTATTTTTTGTTTTTTCGTGACAAACCTATATCTTTTTTATATATATACCAATTTTTTATATCTTTTTTTTCATTCCACCCCCCTTTTTTTTATCTCTTTTTACATCTATTTATATTTTTTTCATTATACCCCCCCTTTTTTATTACCCGGACAGGACTTTATTCAACAAAAAAGATTGTTTTCAATCTTTATAAACAAAAAAAGCCGCATAAGCGGCTTTTTTCCTGTTTTTCCCCCACTAATGAATTGTGAATCCCAGCAAAAGGAACATTATCTTCCGGTCCGGATTAACAATAACCTGCGCGTTAACCGGAACGGTGTATTTTTCAGAAATATTTATTTCCTTCACAGTACCCAGTCCCAGGTTGCAGATTCTGATTTTGTTTTTTTCATCGGCGGGGAGAGATGTATGCCAGCCTGATCCCGCCCCCAGGAACAAATAAAAAAGATTGAAGGAATAGCGGGCTTCGGCATAGATATCGGAACCGGCCGACCCTGCATTTCCTGCCTGGTTTAGAATATAGTTTGCGGAGAGATCAAGACCTCCTTTTGAGAAACCGGTATTTATTTCAAATGCATGACCACCGGTATTCTCTGAATAATCGAAATAATCAAGTCCGGGATAATAATAATCAGTCATTCCGAGTCTGAATCCGGCAGGCAGATCAAATGCAAACCAGAGATCCGACTCCCTGTACCCGTTAAAATCGAATGACCCCCATACTCCTGCGCTGAAGATACCGGCATTTAAAGTAATTGAAGGCTGTACCGAAGGGCCTGACCCGTACTGGGTGCCTCTCCAGACGTAGCTGCTGTAAAAATCAGCACCGGCATCCATTGATACTTTTTTTTCATCCTGGGCAATTACCGGATTGCTGTACAAAAAATAAACCAGGGCCAACAATCCAAATACTTTTACCATGTTTCTTTTTGTTTTCATTATTATTATTTTAAAAATCCATTGTAAAAATATATTTTTTTTAATTATACCCCCTATTTATTTTTATATTTATTTCATTTTTTATATATTTTTCTTCTATATACCCCCATTTTAGAATATATATTTTCCATTTTTATACCTTTATTTTCTTTTTGACCCCTCTTTTCTTCTGAAAAAAGAATTCAAAAAGCAATTCTAAACTGCATCTGCCATCATGGTTATTAAAAATTGCCGGATAAATTGAGGAATAACCGTAAATCCTGAATAATTCAGGCAGGGTTCCGGAGGTCTTCAACGCTTAAATATCTTTCGCCTGAGTCATAGGCAAAGCAAATTATTCGTAAAGTTCCTGAAGCTTCCTCATTGAGAATCTTTACTGCATGAAGTGAGGCTCCTGTGGAAATCCCTGCAAACAATCCTTCCCTGCGGGCTGCTTCTCTCGCCATCTCATATGCATCCTCATTTTTCACCTGTATAATTCTGTCAATTATTTCTTTATTACAGTTTTTCGGGACAAATCCGGCACCAATACCCTGTATTTTGTGAGGTCCAGGATTGCCACCACCGAGTACAGGGGAATCTGCAGGTTCTACAGCAATTATTTTAAGTGAAGGGAATTCACCTTTGAGTATCCTTCCAACACCGCTGATGTGTCCGCCCGTTCCAACGCCTGCCACCATAAAATCAAAACCTTCAGGGAAATCAGATAATATTTCCGTTGCTGTAGTTTTTGAGTGAATATCAGGGTTCGCTTTGTTTTCAAACTGCATCGGCATCCATGCGCCTTTTATATCAGCCATTATTTCCATGGCTTTTTCAACTGCCCCCTTCATCCCATTCTCAGGGGGAGTGAGAACAACCTCTGCACCAAATGCCCTGAGTATCTTTCTTCTTTCAACACTCATCGATGCGGGCATTACAAGAATTACTCTATACCCTTTTACTGCTCCAACCATGGCCAGACCAATCCCTGTGTTACCGGAAGTTGGTTCAATTAAAGTTCCACCAGGAACTAATTTGCCCGATTTTTCAGCATCCTCGATCATCGCAGTTGCAATACGGTCTTTAATACTCCCGCCTGGATTCCTTCTTTCATCCTTTATCCAGACCTCATGTCCGGGAAAAAGTGCTGAAAGCCTTATATGGGGTGTATTCCCTATTGTATCAATAATATTATCAAACTTCATTTTTTATGATTTTTATTGTTTATATCTCTGATCTTCATCACATTCTCATGGTAAACAAGCGAATAAGGAGGCACAGAAGAAATAAGCCAAACGTTACCCCCAATTATGCTGTCGTGCCCGATTACCGTTTCACCTCCCAGAATAGTGCTTCCTGCATAAATAACAACATCATCCTCAATGGTGGGATGACGTTTGGTTCCTGCCATTCCCTTGCTGACGCTGAGGGCCCCGATGGTAACCCCCTGGTAGAGCTTGACCCTTTTACCTATAACCGAGGTTTCTCCTATCACAACTCCTGTTCCGTGGTCGATAAAAAAGGGCGAATCGATGGTGGCTTTTGGATGAATGTCTATACCTGTCAGTGAATGAGCATATTCGGTCATAATTCTCGGTATGAGAGGTACTTCAAGCAATGCAAGCTTGTTTGCAAGCCTGTAAACAAGGATGGCATAAAAACCGGGATAAGTGATTATCACCTCCTCCACCGAAGTTGCGGCTGGATCGCCTTCCATTATGAAACATGCGTCTGCATCAACCTGTTTTTTAATATCTGCCAGGGCATCCGTGAACCTTTCGGCGACCATCCCGGGAGGCAGGGAAAGGCCTGCGGCTACTGAAGAAAGAACCCGGCAGAGCGATTTCCTCACTTTGCTCTTCGAACGACCTGTACTGTTAGTCGCTGCAAGAGCAGGATAAAGAAATGTTGTCACATCACCGATGAGTTTTATCGTCATTTCTGTGGAAGGTATCCCCCGTGTTCTCCGGAGTATCAGATTTCTTAGAAGTGTCATGAACGGAAATATTTCCTGTACTGTTTATAATTTTCTTTTAAAATCCTTAACAAACCGAATGATGCTGCTCCCGTTGCAGCCTTCCTTTTCAAGCATTCTGATGAAGGCGCTTCCCGTAATGGCTCCGCTTCCGTACCGGCAGGCTTCACTGAAAGTCTCGGGCGATGAGATTCCGAAGCCAATTAACAGCGGATGTGAAAGATTCAGACTGACTGTTCTTTTAAAATAGGATTCCTGCTCTCCGGTAAAGCCCGGTTTAACTCCCGTTACGGAAGAAGATGAAACCACATAAATAAAACCGTCCGTAATGCTGTCGATAAAGTGTGCACGTTCGGAATCAGTGCGGGGAGAAATAAGCAATATGTTGAACAGGTTGTATTTCCTGAAAAGAGTCCGGTATTGTTCAACATATATTTCCGGCGGGAGGTCGGGCAGTATAACACCGTCAATACCTGTTTCGGCACATCTCCTGCAGAAATTTTCCACACCGAATCTAAGTACTGGATTCAGATACCCCATAAGCAGGAGGGGAATATCAACTTTTTTCCTTATTCCTTCAAGCTGGCTGAAGAGCAGTTTGAGGCTCATTCCGTTTCTGAGGGCCCTGGAGCTGCTGTTCTGGATGACAGGTCCGTCGGCGAGCGGATCGGAAAAGGGGACACCGATTTCCACCATGTCCGCGCCCCCGCGTGCGAGATTAGTTATTATTTCCGTTGTTGAATCGAGGGACGGATATCCTGCCGTAAAATAAACGGAAAGGATACCTGTATTTTTCGCATTAAAGAGTTTGTCTATCCTGTTCATGATATGGCAAATTATTACTCCGTCTTATAAATTGTTCTGTTCAGCGTATCTTACAAATGCTTCCATGTCCTTATCGCCTCTTCCCGAAATGATAACCACCACGATATCATTCTCCGTGAAAGTCATTTTCCCCAGTGCCGCCAGGGCATGAGCCGATTCAAGGGCCGGAATTATTCCCTCCAGTCTCATAAGGAGAAATGCGGCATCGAGTGCTTCCTTATCGGTTGCATTCTCGAAAATCACCCTGCCTTTTTCATTCAGCCAGGCGAAGAGAGGTCCGATACCCGGGTAATCGAGACCTGCCGAAACCGAATAAGGTTCTGTTATCTGGCCGTCGTCGTTCTGCATCAGTATTGTCCGGCTGCCATGGATAATTCCCGGTGAGCCTATGGCAATGGTAGCAGCCGATTCGCCCGTTTCTGTTCCTTTTCCGGCAGCTTCTACGGCGATCAGTTTAACTTCTTTCTCATCCAGAAAGTGATAGAATGAGCCGGCCGCGTTGCTGCCGCCTCCCACACATGCTATTATGGAGTCGGGATTCTTTCTGCCTGTCTGTTCCTGCAGCTGAATCTTAATCTCCTCACTTATGACCGATTGCAGTTTTGTCACCAGGTCGGGGTAAGGATGAGGCCCCACCACCGATCCGATCATGTAATAAGTGTCGGCAGGGTTGCTTATCCAGTCGCGTATTGCTTCATTGGTGGCATCCTTAAGCGTCATGTTACCGCTCATCACCGGTATTACTTCTGCACCAAGCATTCTCATTCTCTGAACGTTTGGGGCCTGTCTCTCCACGTCAAGTTTCCCCATGTATACCACGCACTTCAGTCCTGCAAGGGCGCAGACGGTAGCGGCCGCAACGCCATGTTGTCCGGCTCCGGTTTCGGCCACCACTCTCGTCTTTCCCATGCGCCTGGCAATAAGGATCTGACCGATGGTGTTGTTTATTTTATGTGCCCCGGTATGATTCAGATCCTCGCGTTTCAGGAAGATCCTGGTTTTGTAATGTTCCGACAACCTTGCGGCATAATAGAGAGGCGAAGGCCTGCCTGCATAATTCCTGAGCAGGGAATAATATTCCTCCCTGAAATCATCACTTCCGATAATCTGCAGGTATTCACTCTGCAGTTCCCTGATATTCGGATAAAGCATCTCAGGAATAAATGCTCCCCCGAATTCGCCGTAAAATCCTTTTTTGTCTATCTTGTACATCATTAGCATAAGTTTCTGATCTGATCTGTAAACTTTTTCACTTTGTCCGTATCCTTTATTCCTGGTTTAACTTCGAACCTGCTGTTAATGTCTGCTGCAAAAAACATATTGCATGTGATTTTTTTAAGCAGGTGAGCATCTTCCGGGCCGATGCCGCCGCTTAAAAAGAAAGGTTTTGAAAAACCGGCCCCTTCGATTATCTGCCAGTTGAATTTCGTGCCGCTTCCTCCATAACTTCCGGTGCTGCTGTCAAAAAGGAAATAATCGCAGACATCAGAATACGCATTGATTAATTGCAGGTCTGTTTTACTGCCTATCCTGAAGGCCTTTATCACTTTCAGACCGCAAGACCTCAGGGAGCCGCAGTAACTTACTGTTTCATTTCCGTGCAGCTGCACCATTTCTATTCCGGCAAACCGTGAGATTCCCATAACCGTTGAAGGGTTTTCGTTCACGAACACTCCGACCTTCACCACACTTTCGGGTATATTTTCAAACAACCTGTTATCGGGCATTTCTCCGACATACCGTTTTGAGCCGGGGTAAAAAATAAACCCTGCAAAGTCAATTCCGGTCTCAGCTATCGCTTTTGCATTATCCGCATCCGTAATACCGCATACCTTTACCTTAAGCATATTTTCAGGTTTTTAAATACCGCTGTTTTGTTTCACTTCTCCGATAAAGAGTCTGAATGCTTTCACCGGATCGGGGTTTGCCATAAACCTCTCTCCGACCAGGAACCCGTCGTATCCCGCTTCCATAAGCATCGCGATCTGTCCGGGTGATGAAATGCCGCTTTCCGCAATCTTCATAAAACCTGCCGGAATTCTGCCGGCGAGTTTTACAGATGTATTTATGTCAACTTTGAGTGTATTGAGGTCGCGATTGTTAACCCCTATTATGCTGACGTGGTCATTTATACATTCAAGTTCTTTTTCCGAATGAATTTCAAGAACCACTTCCAGTCCGGCCGTCCATGCAGCCAGAGAGAGTTCCTTCAGTCGTTTTTTGCCGAGCAGTGCCGCAATAAGAAGAACTGCGTCTGCACCGGCTCCGGAAGCCTCATAAATCTGGATCTCATCAATAATGAAATCCTTCCTGAGTATTGGCAGCCGGGTATGGTTGCGGGCAACGGAAAGATCTCCCGCCGAGCCTCCGAAGAAAACATTTTCAGTGAGAACTGAGATTCCTGCCGCACCAGCCGATTCATAACCCTCCGCCACTTCCGATACCGGAGAATTAAGATTTAAAATGCCCTTCGAAGGAGACCTCCTTTTATATTCGGCAATAACCGGCGCTTCGCGGTGGTTCCTTAATGATTCCGAAAGTGACAGTGTCTTTCTTCCGGCGGTGAACAGACTGTCTGTTTTCCATCCCGGTGTCTTTTGTTTAAGTAAGGCTACCTCCCTCTCTTTTACCTCTTTTATTCTTTCGAGAAATTTCATCATTGAATCTCCATCAGTCTTTTAAATGATTTGAGGGCCTTTCCGTTAAAGAGGGAATCTTCGGCCATTTCCCTGCATTCATCAAGGCTTTTCCCGGGGAAACAGCAACGCAGAGCGATCTGGGAGTTTGCCAGCACTGTACTGTTGCGTGCGGTGGTTCCCCTGCCTTCAAGTATGCCGATGAATATTTCCGCGGATTCTTTTACGCTCTTCCCTCCTGCAAGGTCGGCCGGAAGAACCTTCTGATAGCTTATCGTTTCGGGATCAAGTATCTGCTCAGTTCCGTTAAAAATATACCTGAAGGAAGATGTGAGGGATACTTCATCGTAACCGTCGAGGCTGTGTACAATTGCATAATTTATGTCCGATTCCTGGTACATATAATTATAAAGGCGGGCAATCTCAAGGCTGTAAACTCCTATCATCTGGCGTTTTGGAGATGAAGGGTTTACGGTAGGGCCCAGCATATTGAAGAAAGTTTTCACTTTAAGCGCCTTTCTGACGGGAGCAACGGTTTTCATAGCGGGATTGAAGAGCGGAGCGTGGAGAAAACAGATTCCCGATTCTCCCAGTTCTCTTTTGAGCTTTCCGGGGTCGGTTGAGAATCTGTAACCGAAATGTTCCAGAATATTGGAAGATCCGCAGGCCGATGTCACGCCGTAATTACCGTGTTTTGCGACCTTTACGCCGGCTCCTGCAAGGACGAAGGCGGTAAGGGTTGAAATGTTGAATGTTTCCTTGTTATCTCCGCCTGTACCGCAAACGTCAATGGTGTCGAAATCAGAAAGGTTGACCCTGTTGCAAAGGTTAAGCAATGCGTTCCTGAAACCTGAAAGCTCCTCAACGGTAATGCTTCGCATCAGATAGACGGTAATGAATGCTGCTATTTCCGTTTCGGAGTATTTTCCTCCGGCAATGTTAATCATAACCTCCTCGGCCTCCGACCGGCTGAGGGTTTTATGCTCAAACAGGTAGTTAAGTATCTTTTTCATTTTCAGAACATTTATAATTCAATCCGACGTCCTTATCCAGTTTCTGATTATCTCCGGGCCGAATTCGGTCATAACCGATTCGGGGTGAAACTGAAGACCCTTAACATCATATTCTTCATGGCTGATGCCCATTATGATGCCGTTATCATCTTCACATGTAATCCTGAAGCAGGCCGGCAGGTGTTTTCGCGAGACCACCCATGAGTGGTATCTTCCGCCCATGAAAATCGGAGGGATGTTTTTAAAAAGAGGTTCATCCGGAGTCTTTATTTTAACAGGAGAAGAGATCCCGTGGTACACGGTACTCAGATTCAGCAGTTTGCCTCCGAAAGCCTCGCAAACCGCCTGATGGCCCAGGCATATGCCCAGTATACTCTTTTCGGGAGCCCATCTTTTTATCAGATCAATGCAGATGCCTGCTTCAGAGGGAATCCCGGGGCCCGGAGATATAAGAATCTTATCATATCTGCCGGCCTCTTCGACTGTGATTTCATCGTTTCTGAACACATCAGGTCTTATACCCGTCAGCTTACCGATGTAATGGACAAGGTTGTAAGTAAATGAATCGTAATTATCAATAACAAGAGTTTTCATTTTATCTCCTCCGCCGTTTTAACTGCATTTTTAAGTGCACCGAGTTTATTGTTTACTTCCTGAAGTTCCTTTTCCTCGTCGGAGCCGGCTACTATTCCGGCGCCTGCCTGGTAAAAGAGAGTGTTACCGATACTCAGGAATGTTCTGATCATAATGGCATGGTTCAATACTCCTCTGAAGTCTATGAATCCAAGGGCGCCGCCGTAATATCCTCTTTTATGGTTTTCATATCTGTCAATAAGCTGCATAGCCATATGTTTGGGGGCTCCTGTAAGCGTTCCGGCCGGGAAGGTTGCCGCAAGCATATCTGTTATATCTGTTCCTTCCGTCATTTCGCCCGAAACGGAAGAAACAAGGTGTATTACGTGGGAATAGAACTGAACCTCCCTGAGGTTTTCGACCTTAACATTTCCGGCCTTACGGCTGAGGTCGTTACGGGCAAGGTCGACCAGCATGATATGTTCGGCATTCTCCTTCTGGTCGTATCCGAGCCGTTCTGCAATCATTTTATCGGCTTCATCGTTGCCTGTACGGCGGTAGGTACCGGCTATTGGATTAATGTATGCCTTACCTCTGTTTATTTTAAGGTGGGCTTCGGGTGATGAACCAAAGATTTTAAAATTGCCGTAATCAAAATAAAACAGGTATGGCGACGGGTTTATGGACCGGAGTGTTCTGTAAACGTTGAATTCATCTCCCTTAAAGTCGATTGAATACCGGCGCGACAAAACAACCTGAAAAACATCTCCCCTGAAACAGTGCTCCCTGCCTTTCTGCACCATCTGTTTATATTGCCCGTCGGTGACGCTGCTCTTCTCAGGGCCTGTTGTTCTGAACCTGAAGGTGGCAAAATTTTGGTTACGAAGGAGATCCTCAATATGTTCAGCCTCGCTTTCCGTGTCGCCATCAATACTGTTTTCAATTATATAAAGTATGTTCTGATGGTGATTTACTGCGATTATGTACCTGAAAAAATCATACCTGACATGTGGTATCCTGCAGTCGGTATTTTCGGGTGCAAGAAGTTTTATTTTTTCAAAGTACTGAACGGCGTCGTACGACATATATCCGAAGATTCCGTTGACAGGAATATCTGTGTCCGATTCGGTCATGCTGAATGATTTGAAAAATGAAGAGAATCTTTCAAGGAAATCGTACCCTGATGTGACTGCAGATTGCAGGGTGGTACCATCGGGATAGGTTTCCTTAATATTTCCGTTATCTGCGGTAAAGCCGGCAACCGGTTTAAGGCAAATCAGGGAGTAGCTGTTCTCATTGCCATGGTAATCCGAACTTTCGAGAAGAAAGGAATTGGGAAATTCATCTCTTAAACGAAGATATATGCTTACCGGGGTGATTGTATCGGCAAGCAGTCTCCTGCAGGTAGTTCTGATGCTGAATTTCTTCATAATTTATCTATTTTGTATTTCATTGGTAATCTATTTCTTAAATCTTTCCTAATCATTCCGCCCGCTGTTTGCCTGTGCCATGGTTCCGGCCGACAGGCGTTCGGAAGCGGGAGGAGAAACAAGCTGCAATAGTTTTTAAAATGACAACGGCCTGCCGTGAGTACGGCAGGCCGTTGTCGAAAATTCCTTAAAATTTACAAACAGGTGTGCCTCCTCACGTGGTTCCGGAAACCATTGAGCAACACCAACACCAGCTTGTAAACAATATTTTCATCCTGAAACTAAAATCGCACAAATGTAAATATTTTTTATAATAATCAACCTTTTTCAATTATTTTTTATTCGGTGCTGATTTTTTGCTATTAATATTAAACAGCATCCAGTTATATCATACAACATTAACCGGGGAAATAACCGCAGTCCTCTGCCACCTTAATTCAAAGATTGCTGTAAGTTTTTCAGCTGTTTTTACTTTCACTTCAAACACCCTTTTATTCTGAATACCCATGCATAGCTGCAGGGCATCGTTGCAGGGGTTATAGGGGGCGGGTTGATGGTAAGACGGCCTCCGGAATACGAATACTTAATTTTTCCTGAATATCCCTGCATTTCAACGCCTTCAGGATTTTTCACTCCGTTCACGGTAAGGGGTTTGTCCTGCCATTTTGTGACAATAAGAAAGAGATCGTTTCCTTTCCTGGTGAAATAATGTGTTGTTTCAGGGGTAACCGCAGGTGCTTCGTCCCATTTGCGTGTGCCGTAAACGGCTTCGCCGTTTACTTCAAGCCATCTGCCCATGTCGAGGAGTCGCTGCTGCATTATTTCCGGAATGCGCCCGTCGGCTGTAGGGCCGATATTCAGAAGCAGGTTTCCTCCCCGGGCCACCTTATTGATAAGTATATGAACAAGCTCTTCTGATGTGGAATAATCTTCCGGCATCTCATTACGGTTATATCCGAACGAGCCTGCCATGCCACGGCACTCTTCCCATGGTCTCTCAAACTTCATTGCGGTGGCATCGCCATCATGCACCAGGTCGTACTCGGTGGTAAAATAACCTCCATGCCTGCTTCTCGTCTCCTTCCCCCAGCGGTCATTTATTGCGATTGTTTCCTTAACAGGTGATACATTGAACAGCCATTGCAGGAATTGAGTGCTTTTAAGAACCTCCGAAGGGTAATCCCATTCACCGTCGGTCCATAAGAGATCAGGTTTGTAATTTGTAACCAGTTCCTTCATCTGCGGTATCATGTGCTGATCGACATACTGCTCTATAGTCTCCCTTTTATAAAGTGGATGATACCACTCAAGAAGTGAGTAGTAGTAGCCCATCTTCAACCCCTTATCTTTTACCTCTTTTGTCAGGTCGCCCAGCAGGTCGCGGTGAGGGCCTGCATCCATAGCATTCCAGTTCCACGAATATTTTGACGGCCAGAGGGTGAAGCCCTCATGGTGTTTTGAAGTCAGGACCACATATTTTGCTCCTGCCCTGCGGAAAATTTCGGCCCAATCGGACGGGTTAAACATTTCTGCCTTAAAATAATGCACAAAATCCTGGTATTTGAAGCCGGGTCCGTACACCCTGTTATGGAAGTCCGTAAAGAAATGCTGTATGTCCGATTTCTCATTCCACCGGCGCCAGTACCATTCGGCATATCGCTGATAGACGCTCACCCCGTCGCGTGCTGTAGGACTATATGCCGGCACGGAATAGAGCCCCCAGTGGATGAAAATTCCGAATTTGGCATCCTCAAACCATGCCGGTACAGGTCGGCTGTCGAGAGATTCCCAGTCAGCACCATACTGTGCATATAGTGCTGCAGATGTCAGTAAAACCAGCAAAGACGAAATTGCCCTTCTCATATCTCATTTTTTTACTAAAATATGATTTTATTGCACAGCTGCACCTCTTTCTCATAAGATAATTGAAGAGAGCTTCAGGTTCTCAAACAGGAAATGATTCCCGGAGGAAATAAGTATTTCTGCAGAATCCGCGAGGGCCGGACAAATTTTTCTTTCCGGTGATCAGTCCTTTCTCAAAATAACTGACAGCCTGCTTCTCAGCGGTTTATCGCCAGTTATTGTCAGTCCCGCTTCTTCAGCCAGTCGCAATGAACGTCGGAAATCATCTTCGCTGACATGCCCCTTTGGTTCGGCAAAAAGTACCTTTCCCCCGTTCTTAAGCATTAAGTGCAGACCGGTAAACAGACTTTTCTGATCGGGCACTTCATGGGCAACAAAGAAAAGCAGGACAAAATCGAGTTTACCGGCCATCTCTTCAGGGTTAAAGTTTTTATTGACGAGAAGGGTTTTTATAATATCCGCCACCTTGTACCTGGCAGCCCTTTTCTGAAGATTAACCAGCATCTTTTCCTGAATGTCAACACAATAGACCATACCCGAAGGTCCTGTCATCCTGGCCATCGGGATGCTGAAATAACCCATAGCGCACCCGTAATCCATAACAGTCATACCCTGCTTAACATAAGGTTTGAGAATTTTATAAGGATTATGCTGCAGCTTTCGTACCGGAAGCAGGAAAGTATATGCCACCCAGAAGGGACATACATGATGTTTTTTCATCAGGCTGAACTTTTTGTTGCCCTAAAAATAATCAACCATTTTAAATGGGGCAATTATTTTAAGGTGAACTGCAGTTTTTGCCGGTGAGCTGCCAAAGCCGGTCCTTGACTGAAGAACCTGACATTTTTTCTACGGCAGGGTTGTTTTTATCAGTTTCAGGTTTGTTTCCACACCATCAAGGTAAATAAGCGTCCATGAAAGATTACCGTTAAGATTGTGCCACACCGGCGAAGGATTATTCTTATCCTGCACCTGCAGTCCGAGAATGGCAGGAAGTGATTTTGCCAGTTCACTGTATCCGGGAGTTTTTTCTGCCTCTTCAAGCAATGCTCTCATGGCGTTATCAAGCTTTTCTCCCAACCTGGCATTCCCGGTTGAGGCTAAAGCCTTTGCCAGGGCATTACGTGAACCGGGTATTGGAAGGCTTCCGGGGTTTTTATCCCATTCCTGAACAGAGCTGCCTTCGGCCATAAGAATAAGGCTTTTATATTCACCTGCAACCTCAACCACTTCATCAATCTTCGTCACCATTCCGGCCCCGCTATTTCCTTCCGGCGACTGATCCAGAACTTTTTCGACACCGTTATAATGCCCCGATAAATCAAGACTATCGCGGATTACGGTTGCAGATACATTTAAAGCGAGGAGGGCAGACAGAACAGAACTGACCGCCAGCAGAAAAAGGACAAAAACAACCTTATAGATATCGAAATTCTTATTCCCTGAGATTGTAATAAGAAAAACCGGCAGGAATACCAGGTATGGGAAAGGAAGGGCAATGGTCATCATAACACCTGCATAAGGCCAATGCTGCACTTTGAACAGCATTGAGGTAAATACCACAAATGCTGTGAGCCAGGTAATTATATGAAGCGGCAAATTCTGTTTTTCACCATATGCCCTGTAGTGATTCAACAACGCAAGGGGCAGAAAGCAAAGGACCAGCGAAGCAATACCGGTTATAAGCAGATATCCTGCTCCGGGCCAGTGCATCAGCTTGAAAATCGTGCCGAGAAAGATTACCAGTACGGTAATCATGCCCAGTATGTAAATTTTTTGTTTCATGATTATTTGGATTTATCCGTTTCTTTTGATCCTGCAATCAGTTTCAGCATTACCGTTTCGGCAGACAGGATACCGTTTTTATAGAGCAAAAGTGAATGAAGTCCGGCTGCAAGTGAGATGTAATTATCATCAGGGATCTGACCAGGCAGGTAATTCGCAGGATCGACGAGCCGGGAATATTTCTGCAAAGCCTCTTCAGGTACCAGTGTGGCAAAATATTTTATATGCTCTCCGGCATACCTTTCAAGCAAATTCCGGGTTTCGCGACCCGGCAGAAGATACTCTGCCGCAACAGGTTTCGTTATTTTTGTCCCCTGTATCTCCCCGTACATTTCTTCAAGCCCGGCTTCGTACCGGGCAGGATTGGCGCTTTCAGTTACCGGGGAAGAGATTTCATCAGCTTCGCTTATCATATCTGATTCAATCTTGCTTATCAAACCAAGCAGTTCATCTGTCCGGGCTTTTAGATTTGCCATTTCAGGGTAGGCCGGCAAATCCTTATACCTCGCCATAAATGCATCATTATTCGTGTTCAGATAGGTGTATAAAGCACGTTGCTGTTCGAGGTGAGGAAAGTAACCGTTCACGTACGACTGCTGAAGGTTGAGCGTAATCAGCGTCGACGGGAGAATGATCATTAAAATGGCTGTTACCATAAATATAAACCTGGCATCAACATGAGATTCTTCTTTCCAGGTGGTCAGTGTATAGAGAGGGAAGGCAATTACACTGATAGTTATCATGCCGGAAATAAGGAAATTACCGGAAAGGGGCCAGTGCATTATCTTGAAGAACATCCCGGTGATGTACAGAACCGCCCCCAGAGCCCCGATGATATAGACAGGTTTTTTTGAGGCACTTTCAGGTTCCTGTAATTTGCTCACAAGCAATGCAATAATAAACAACAATCCGGTAATTGCCGCAATCAGGATGATCAACCCCGCACCTGGCCAGTGCTGGACTTTAAAAAGGGTACCCAGGATATAACAAAATCCGGCGGTGAATGCCGAGACAAACAGAAAGAGTCTCCTGCTGTTATGAGTCTCCTTCCAGAGTACTCCGAGTGACGATGGCAGAAAGATAAATGCCAGGGTCAGTGCCCCTAGTGTTAACATAACCCCGGCAAAAGCCCAGTGCTGCATCTTGAGCAATGCCGCGATGCCCAGCAATACCGTGCCGGCAATCCCCGAAATCTTCATAGTGTTTTTCATATATCTGTATTTAGTGTCAACCGCATACAATGTTTCTTCCTGTATCTCCTTCAGTCTTTTTAATGAACCCATTTTCTGTTTTACCACCCGGTATGCTTCAAAAAAATCAAGGCCGTTATTCATCTCATATTCAACGTCACAACAGATATGATCAATAAGTTCATCAGGCAAGCGGGAAAAAATTATCTCCTGGCTCCTGACATCATTTGCAATCCTCTCAATGTTTTCGATTGTCAGATCAGGCATAATTTAAACCGGGTTTTAATTCAATGATTTTCTGCAGTGATTCAATGTACTCCTTCATTTCCTGCACTTTCTCCTCTATCACTGAGTGACCTTTGGGCGAAATGCTGTAATAGACCCTTGTACGGTTGTTGAAGTTCTCCTGCCGGGTTATCAGAATGTTTTCGCTTTCCAGCTTATGGAGTACCGGGTAAAGAGCACCGTAGGTAAGCCTTATCCTGCCGCCTGTAAGCTCTTCCACCCTGCGGCTTATGGCATAGCCGTGCAGAGGACCCTCTTCCTTAAGGATTTTCAGAACAATGGTCTTTAACGATCCTTTTAATAGTTCACCTGATATCATATTTATATTATATTTAATATTCTTATATATTGCAAATATATGATATTTAATTTTAATAATACAAGCATTCAGAAAAAATTTTTTATTTAATCTCTTTCAGGGCCCTGACAAGAACGTCAAGTTCTTCAGTTGTCGTAAACACATTGGGTGTAACGCGGCATCCGTGGACCCCTGCCCCGTCGACGGGGGCTGTGTATATTTTGTATTTTTTAAAAAGGATATCACCCAGGTCTGAAGGTTTCATGCCTTTCACTCCGACTGTTGCAATGCCACAAGAACGTGCAGGGTCGGAAGGGGTGTACATTTCTATGTGCGGCAGATTTCTCACTTTGTCGGTCCAGTAATGCTGCAGGTATCTCAGCCGGGCCTCTTTGCGCCCGGGGCCGAGCCTCAGGTAATATTCAACAGCATCCTCAACGGCAAGATCGGTGTGAACAGGGAGTGTTCCCGTATGGTTCAGCCTTGAAATATCCTCCGGCTTATCCTCAAATGGTGCCATCAGCGGCCATATCTTCCGTATATGTTCCTTTTTCACCCATAATAAGCCGGACCCGAGAGGCACGCTCATCCATTTGTGCAGACTGCTGCCGAAATAATCACACCCGAGTTCAGGAATTGTAAAGCTGATATGGCCCACGGTATGGGCGCCGTCAACCATTACCTCAACGCCCCGGCGGTGTGCCATTTCGCATATCTTCCTTACAGGCAGTATGTGACCTGTAATGTTGATCATGTGACATATCATCAACAGCCTTGTTTTTCCGGTGATGGCATTTGCATAGAGATTCACTATTTCATCGTCGGATCCGGGATCGGTGGGGACAGATACAATCCTGTTGACCACACCGTAACGCCTGCCAACCTGCCTGAACATTGAAAGCATTGAAGGATAATCCTGCTCTGCCATCACGGCCTCATCGCCTTCTTTCCAGGGGTAGCCGCCGATTATGATGTCGAGCGATTCGGTAGTATTGCGGGTCAGAATGAGCTCGTCGGCCGGGCAGCCGGCAATGGCTGCCATTTTTGCCGCCATAGCCTTTTTATTGTCGGTCTGAACTGTCCGCATATAATATGAACCCTGGTAATTTACATCCCTTAAATGTCTTATATATTTATCCAGGGTCGGCTCAGGGATGATATTGTAATAACCGTTTTCGAGATTGATGATATCCGGGTTGAGCCTGTATTCCTTCCTGATATCAAGCCAGAAATCTTCATTTTCTGCCAGCTCCCCTGCCGGCACCTCAGCATATTTTCCGATCATTTCCAAATATAATTTATCCGACATGGCAGCACCCATACCCAGAATGCCTGCCTTTTTTATGAATTCTCTTTTGCGCATCTGCTTATCCTCCTGCAGGTAAAATATACTCTCAATCGAAAGCCTTTAAGCAATCAGCGGGTAAAGGTTTTGTTTCAATATTATTCTTTTCCCTTTATCTTCAAAATTAAGCATTTGACAGAATCAAAGGTCTTTTTGTGAAATAATTAATTCTGAAGAACCGAATGCAAAGCTTTAATAAATGATTATATTTATTTTGCTGCTAAAGCAGAAGTAATTTTTATGATAAAAATATTACAGGTAACTTTCGTCGAAATCAAAAACTAATTCCAATGGACTCTGCAGAAAAATTCTCAGCCTTAATAAACGAAGGCTATTCATGCAAGGGCGATAGCATAATTCTGGGATCCGCAATGCTTGGAGGCGAGGTAATCCCGGGCGCTATGGTTAAGATTCCCCTCAAAACAATGAATCGTCATGGCCTTATTGCCGGCGCCACCGGAACAGGCAAGACAAAGACGCTTCAGGTTATATCTGAACAGCTCTCCCGGAAAGGTATTCCGGTTCTTCTTATGGATGTTAAAGGCGACCTCAGCGGGATAGCCATGCCGGGCGGGGAAAAATCATTTATAACAGAGCGCCACCGGAAGATCGGGCTTGAATGGTCTCCGGAAGGATACCCTGTTGAACTTCTTTCACTTTCGAGGCAGGACGGGGTTAGATTAAGAGCCACGGTATCGGAATTCGGACCCGTTCTTCTCTCCCGCATACTGGATCTCAACGACACCCAGGCAGGCGTGATGGCAATAATCTTTAAATACTGCGACGACAATAATCTTGCTCTTCTCGACCTGAAGGACCTTAAACAGGTGATCCAATATATGAACGGCGCAGGCAAGGCCGAATTTGAGAAGGAGTACGGTAAATCTTCATCAACAACTACAGGAATAATACTTCGCAAAATCATCGAACTGGAGCAGCAGGGCGGAGAACTTTTTTTCGGGGAACTCTCGTTTGAAATACCTGATCTGATGCGCCGCGACAGCAGAGGATACGGATACATAAATATTGTAAGGGTTACAGATATACAGGACAGGCCAAAGCTCTTCTCAACATTTATGCTGTCGCTGCTGGGAGAGATTTACAACACCATGCCCGAAAAAGGCGATGCCGAAAAACCCGAACTGGTTATGTTCATTGACGAAGCACATCTGATTTTTAACCAGGCAGGCAAAGAATTGCTCGAACAGATCGAAAACATTGTAAAACTGATAAGGTCGAAGGGTGTCGGGGTTTTCTTCGTTACACAGAACCCCACCGATATCCCGGCGGGAGTACTTTCACAGCTTGGGTTAAAGGTTCAGCATGCTCTCAGGGCCTTTACAGCCAACGACAGGAAAGCCATAAAACTTACCGCAGAGAATTATCCGCTTTCCGAATTCTATAAAACAGATGAATTAATAATGTCGCTTGGCATCGGCGAAGCTCTTGTGACGGCTTTGAACGAAAAGGGAATTCCTACTCCTCTTGCAGCTGTAATGCTTCGGGCTCCTCAGAGCAGAATGGATGTATTGACACCGGACGAGATATCTTCGATTAACCGTTCATCGCTGCTGGTAAGTAAATACGGACAGGTTATTGACCGGGAGAGTGCCTACGAGATACTCGGCAGGAAGGTGGAGATGATTGAAAAACAGCGTGCCGACGAGGAGGCGAGAAAGTTATGGGAGAAGCAGAGAGAAGCCGAATGGAAGGCGCAGAAGCAGCGGGAGGCGGAATGGTCGAGGGAGACGCGGCGCCCGTCGCGACCCTATGCCGGAAGAACCTCCTATCCGTCAAGGAGAAGGACCACAATACCGCCTGCCGTGAAAGTGCTTACCAGCGCAACATTCATGCGCGGAGTTTTCGGTATTCTTAAGAAAGTTCTTTAAATGCCCGCAACGCTCTGCTGAAGCCGGACCGGGATGAAATTAATAAACATTGGAATATTACCACCCTGGTCCGGCTGTCAGGTAAGTGAACGGCCATGAAAGAACAACACGGAATTGAAAGTATCCCGGGCAGGTGAAAAAAATTACCTGAACATGTTTGAAATTAAAATTTATTTCGTATATTTATTCAGCAATACATTCAGAAACTTCATTAAGGAAATAAAATTAACTGCTTCGCCGAAGAAATGCTTAATATTATTTTATTCTCCGAACGAAGAAGAGTAATTCTGAGAATACGGGAATTACTAATCCCCGGATTCCGAAACCATACCGGGGGAGAAAAAATTAACCTCGTGCTAAAAAATTTAAATCATGAAAAGTGCTGCATTAAAAATTTGTTTGCTGGTTACCGTCATGGCATTTTTGCTAAATGCATGCGAAAAAGCTGAAAAAACCAGTTCGGAATTCAGAGTAATTTCTAAAGAGCTTTTTGATAATACCCCTTATAACAGGGATCTGAGCAATTTCTCAAAGACTGTCTGTAAGGCTCTTGCTGAGAACAAAGTTTTCAGTTCCATAATACATAATAAAAGAGGAAGTCATAAAACAATTTGACGGAGATTATGATGTTCTTCTGTCAGCTATTGCTGAAATGAGATTACCGGAAAAAGAACTTACGACCAAAGGAGTCTCCTACCTTACTGTAAAAGACATGCTTAACAGGTATGCTGAAGGCGGATCTGCCGAAGGAAAAGGAGGAAATTCTGAATCATTTATAGATATGCTAATGGCAAAATATCCTCTCCTGCAGGTTTCTGTTCCGGTGAATGCAGAGAAATGGGTGGATGAAAAATATGTTCCGGTGGTCACTTTTATACCTTTTGAATACGATGAACTTTCAACCAGATTTGTTACAGGTTACCGTCCCGATGGAGAAATGGTTATGATTGATGCAGTAACACCTCCTGATGAACCTGTAATTGTGATTGGGCTTAATGAACGTGTCTCAGTTCCCGGAGATGAAACAAAAGCTGCTCCTCCTGCACCAACAGGGCTTACTTGCGTAACAACAGAGGCCGGGATCAGGCTGGGCTGGGGGATGCCGGCAGAAGCCGACGCAACAAACACACATGGCTATCATATTTACCGGAAATCCACTTCCGATATAAATTTTATCAGAATTGCAACCATCTCAGGAGTAAACAACAAAAGTTATGATGATAAAACAGTTACTGCAATAAGTTCATATACATACTTTGTTACCGCTTTTTATGAGTCAACCGAGTCTGTTCCATCGAATTATGTCACGATTACAGCCCCTGCCCTTCCTAAACCGGTCCTTGATTTTGAAGCAATCCAGCATGCACGGAATCTGGTTGAGCTTCGCTGGCAGAACGATAACAGCCAGTACATTGAGGAGACTCACCTTTATAAGCTTATAGTGGGGGAAGATGCCGATTATGTTCTTCTTAACAGTTTTCCGGTATCGCAGCATGATTATTTTGATACAAACATAAAACCAGGTAAGAAAATAATCTACAAAGCAGTACATGTTACCCGGCTTGGAGTGTCCAATCCGAAATATGATTTCATTCAGGCCCCCTACAGGGATATTTCACAATATTCTCCGGTCTATATCAAACAAATCAAGTTTACCGACTGGAGCATCGAAGGCTGGCTGGCAGGCAAACCGGAGTTTTACATAACGGTTACCAATGTTGATCCCGTCAACAAGAACCCATTTAAGGTACAGGATGAAATAAATTGTGAGTTTTCGAAAAGAAGTAGTTTGTCCCAGGTTTTTTACGGAGTAAAAGTGCTCGACTGGAAACCCGGACTGTGGTATGATATGCTGACTTTCACGGCAATTGAATATGACAAACCATCAGGCGACCTTGCATTTGAAATAGGAGTCGGATTCAATGCAAAAAATGTCTCAAAACTGGATTTTATTACACCAACAGCAGGAGTCAAGTATTCTGTTAAATTTCAGGATAAAGGAGAGAAGTGCGGAAATGCATATATAAATTATTTTGACTTTCCTGAAAAATGGTTGGTTTTTCCTAATTACGGAGTTCAAATTCTATTAAGCGAATCTGATAATTAAGAATTCATATGAAAAAAATTTTTATCCTTATTTTAATGTCAGCCTGTCTGAATCTGGCAGGACAAACTGAAAAAAGAATTAATGGAATCAGATTGGAAACAGGTTTTTTGTTTCACTGGAACACACTGAATACTGACCATTATATAGATTACGTCAGTCCCTCCGGACCAAACAGTGCATCAGGTCTGACTGGAGCTGATTTAAGAATTGTATTTCCGACAAAATTTATGAATCTGGATCTTATAGCAGGAACTTTATTTGAAAAATGCTGGGACTCATATTTGACCTCTTCTCATAATTATTCTATGAATGGTGGTGGGGTTTATGCCGGAATAAGCCCCTGCATCAAAACAAAAAATTTTGGTTTTACAAGCCTTTTTGCAATTGGAATGCTCAGTTATAAGGAATACTTTTATTATGCTCCGGATTCAAACTTATCTAGTATAATCGAAAGGAAAAAATATTCTTCCGGTCCTGGAGCAATAAGTTCTCTTGGTATATACGGGAGAATCGGCCCGGTAGGAGTCCATCCCCAGTTGCAGGCGGTTTTTTCAGGAGGAAGCAATGCATCTTTCCTCTTCTACGGATTTATCCTGCCTCTGACAGTACAGTTTTAGGGATCTGGAATCTGATGGTACTCTGCCTCCGGCAGGGAATGCTATAAATTTAGCCAGAGACTTTCTGGAAATTCAGATTAATATGTTGTACTGAGCGTTCTTGAACCACAAGAGAGTTACTGAACTTTTTGGATGGCATTACGAGAATACATTTGCAACGGATATAGCCTGTAACGAAATGCCTCATTATTACGGGTCCGGAATTGACCGATTATCAATCATTCTGCAACATTTCCAATTTCCCCGATAGACCGGAGCAATATGTTCCGGTACAATGAAAGGCTCCCCGGCGGGAAAGACAACAGATACTTCTCCCGGGGAGAAATTATTTTATCCTGATATACTGTACGAAATCTAATGCACTGAAACCAATATCATTTGACATTGACTCCGGGTGAACGGGGCGTTCCCCATGATACGGGCGGGGCTTATGCTTTCCCTGCGCTGCCCAGTACGTTTACAATCTTGTGCTTGTACAGCTCCTTCAGCTTGTCGCGTGCCGGACCGAGGTAGTTTCTCGGGTCGAACTCTGACGGCTTCTCTGTAAGCACTTTTCTTATAGCGGCTGTCATTGCCAGACGGCCGTCGGAGTCGATATTAATCTTGCACACGGCCGATGAAGCTGCCCTGCGGAGTTGATCTTCAGAGACACCTGCTGTATTATCAAGCTTTCCTCCGTAACGGTTTATTTCATCCACAATATCCTGCGGTACCGACGATGCACCGTGAAGCACTATCGGGAAACCGGGCAGCCGTTTTTCCACTTCCTCCAGTATGTCGAACCTGAGCGGAGGAGGCATCTCGCCGGGTTTTACCTTGAACTTGAAAGCCCCGTGTGATGTCCCGATCGAGATTGCAAGCGAATCAACCCCCGTATGCTTTACAAAATCCTCAACCTCCTCGGGCCGGGTATAGGAAGAATGTTCTGCCGAAACCTCATCCTCTATACCTGCCAGCACACCCAGCTCTCCCTCAACAGTGACATCGTACTGATGGGCAAATTCAACAACCTGCCTGGTAACCTTTATATTTTCCTCGTAAGGAAGATGCGAACCGTCAATCATAACCGACGAGAACCCCGTTTCAATACAGGCCTTGCAGGTTTCAAATGCATCCCCATGGTCGAGATGAAGTACTATGGGCACGGCATACCCCAGCTCCTTTGCATACTCCACTGCTCCCTTTGCAAGGTACTGAAGCAGAGTCTGGTTTGCATATTTCCTCGCTCCCTTCGACACCTGCAATATCACCGGTGACTTTGTCTCGACACATGCCCCTATTATTGCCTGAAGCTGCTCGAGATTGTTGAAATTAAATGCCGGGATAGCATAACCCCCCTTTATTGCGCCCTTGAATAACTCGCGCGAATTTACCAGTCCTAGCTCTTTGTAATGTATCATGACAGATTTATTTAAAAACGGGGTGCAATTTACCTAAATCGTTTAATGTGTCAAAACCCCGATAGAAAATACCCGTAATTTCCATGTACCTTAAATATATATTTCCTTATCAGGACGGCATTTAAAATGACTTTTTATTTCTCTCCTGTTGTTGCCTTATTTTAACATTTGTGTTGTATATTTGTATGAAACCTGTAAAAAACCAATAAAATGGAAAACCGTAATATGAAAATCATACTCGGCGGTTGCGCGGCTCTTGCCGTTATCCTGCTGATAGGACTGCTCATTGCACTGGGCGCCGTGAAGAAGACCAACAATAAGCTGAACGAGGAACAGCTTCGTTACGAGAAACTTATGGCTGAGAAGACACAGGCCGACGCCGACATTGCAAAACTGAAATCCGATCTGGAGGCCCTTAACACAAAATTGAACGAGAACGGTAAACTTCTCGAGGAGACAAACAATAAACTGGCAGCCGCCGAGAGAAGAGCCCGGGCACTGGCGGGTGAGAGCGCTGCGCTGAAAGCCTGCCGTACAGAAACGGAGGACCTGAAAAAGGCAAAAGCAGACCTTGAATCTGAAGCTGCATCGCTCAGGTCGGAATATGACAAACTGATGGCAAAGAGCAATGAACTGCAGAAAAACAACGAGCTTCTTGAACAGGAGAAAAAGCAGCTTGCCGCAAAACTGGACGAATTAATGCTCTTCGATACCGATAACATCATGGTAACTGCCGTGAGAGGCAAAAAAACCGACAAACCGGTTATCTGCGCCGTGAGGACAAAAAGAATCAATATGTCTTTTGATGTCCCCAAAACCCTTACAGATGACATTTCTTTCAGGATTAAGACTCCATCGGGTCAGACAGTTACCGCCGAAAGCGGAGAAATAAAATGGAATGTCTCCTTTAATACGGCCAACCTGACAGCCAGCCTGTCACCTTTTACGGGAGAATTCGAAGAATCGAGACAGGTTAACCTCACCTACACTCCAAAGGAGAAACTGACGACAGGTGTTTACAGCATCGAACTCATCTGCCGCAATAAAACCATCGGAAACTGCAGGATAAGATTAAGGTAACAGTACCCTCCGCTGAGGAAAATTTATCCTTAAAATAATTTTAAAAATTTTTGCATTTGTAAAAAATAGTTTATTTTTGACCGTTCGGTTAAACCTTTTATTTAATCCTTTTGGTTTAACCAAAATAAAAAACATTATGACTGAAGTTGAAAAACTTAACGAATAGAAAATTTTCGAGGCCGCCACGGAAGTTTTCCAGGAAAAGGGCTTCGAAGGCACCACA
>JARKQN010000021.1 GCA_029974835.1 Bacteroidales bacterium | reverse complement strand
TGCGATCGGGACGCTCTAATCCCGAAAATTCTGACGCTGAAAGCGGCTTTGAATTTTCGGGGATCCTGACCGACTGTCCCTTCGGACAGGAGTGTCAGGACCATCTGAGCTATCTCGCCATAATTTTCATTGAACCCTCGACCTTCCCGATCTGCGATCGGGACGCTCTAATCCCGAAAATTCTGACGCTGAAAGCGGCTTTGAATTTTCGGGGATCCTGACCGACTGTCCCTTCGGACAGGAGTGTCAGGACCATCTGAGCTATCTCGCTTCCTCCTCCAAACGCGGGTGCAAATATAGCGAGTATATACTGAATTTACAACCCGGTTTTTTTGTTTTGTATTTTTTTTTAAATTGCGTTAATTATTAATACGAAAAATAACCCCGATGAGGGAGAAAATTGAACTCGAATATACACTCAACTGCTCTCCAAGAGTCCTGTTTTCGAGACTCAGCACCCCAGAAGGCCTTGCCGAATGGTTTGCCGACGATGTTACAGCCGAGGGTGACATTTTCACATTTAAATGGCTCAAGTCTGAAACCAGGGCAAGGCTTGCAGCTTTAAAGGAGAACAAGCTTGTAAGGTTCGAATGGCCGGATAAGGAGGAAGACGGATCACACTATTTCGAATTCAGGATAATTGTGCACGAACTTACCGGAGATGTTGCCCTTATCGTGACTGATTTCGCAGAAACATCCGAAAAAGACGATACCATAAACCTCTGGAACACCCAGATTAACGACCTGAGGCGCCTTCTCGGAACCTGAACAGCCAGACATTTTATATTATTCCGGAAATCGAATAGCTTTGTAGCCGGTTTTGCCTTACGATGAAAAAACTCGATAAACTGGTCTTAAAATCTTTCAGCGGCCCTCTGCTGCTGACTTTCTTCATCGTACTCTTCATACTTATACTCCAGTTCCTTTTTATGTATATCGACGAACTTATAGGCAAAGGCCTGGAACTGAAAATTATGGCGGAACTGCTGTACCACTTCTCGCTTACATTCGTCCCCATGGCCCTGCCTCTTGCAATATTGCTTGCCTCGCTGATGAGTTTCGGAAATATGGGTGAATTCAATGAACTCACAGCTCTAAAATCGTCGGGCATACCGCTGAGAAGAATAATGATGCCTGTGATAATTGTGGTCGGACTTATCTCAATAGTATCTTTCTTCTTCTCAAATAATGTCCAGCCTTACTCTTACCGGAAAGCCAGAACCCTTTTATATGATATAAGACGCAAACGACCGGAGCTGAATATACAGGCCGGAACCTTCAACAACGACATCGACGGGTTCAGCATCAAGGTGGCAGCCAAAGACCCGGCAACAAACAGAATGGATAAAATACTTATCTACGATCACCGCGAGAAAAGGGGCAATTATTCCGTCACTGTTGCCGACTCCGGTTACATGAAAATAACTCCCGACGAGTCGGGAATGATCCTTACACTGTATAACGGCTACTCCTATAACGAAATGAATGAAGGGGACATTCCGGCCAATTCACGCAAATATCCCTTCAGAAGAGATATCTTCAGGGAAAATACCATGGTAATATCCCTGAGCGGCTTTGACCTGGAGCGAAGCAGGGAAGACCTTTTTAAATTCAATTCAGCCACACAGAACATTTCAAGATTAAATTACTTCATCGATTCCCTTTCCACATTAAATGAACTTAAAAAGAATGATTATTATACCGAGTTCAGTAACAACCACCTCTATTCGCAGCGTAATTATATCGTCCCCGGAAGAACAATTCCGGACTCCGCCGCTTTAAATGAATATAAAATCTTCAAACCATGGGCCATATTCGACACACTCGATATTGACACAAAGAAAAATGTGATAGCAAGGGCCCTGGAATTTGCAAAATACAGTTCAAACTTTGTAACCCAGAAACGTGAGTTCATCCATATGGATATTAAAACCCTCCGTAATTTCCAGATCGATTACCACAAGAAATTCACTCTGTCACTTTCATGTATCGTATTTTTGCTTATAGGTGCCCCGCTTGGGGCCATCATTCGTAAAGGCGGACTTGGAACGCCGGCTGTAATATCTGTACTGTTCTTTGTAATTTACTATATTATCTCAATCTCATTCGAAAAACTTGCCAGGGAGAACCATATAAATATTATCACCGGCATGTATGCAGCTTTTTTTATCCTTCTCCCGGTGGGTATTTTCCTGACGTGGAAAGCAACCACAGATTCCTCAATTTTCAACACCGAAACATATACCGTCTTTCTGAAGAAAATTAAAGACAGGATTTACAGTTTCGTTTTCAACCTTAAGTATGAGCCGGATAACCGGGAGGAGTAACCCGGACAAACCTGAGTTCATCGCCGCTACCCTTAAGCATAATCATTTTGAGGACTCTTTTAATTTTTCTAATTTTGCGGCGGCAAAACAGAAAGAGATGCTGTTTTCTTTTAACTGCTGTTTTCCGCCGAAACGGCAAATGATCCCGGAAACGGGAAGTGGATATTTAACATAGATACAAAAAGGCAAACTTTGACAGAATGAATGGCATAACTCTTAATACGATAGAAGAAGCAATTGAAGATATCAGGCAGGGCAGGATACTGATAGTTGTGGATGACGAGGACAGGGAAAATGAAGGTGATTTTATTTGTGCCGCCGAACTTATAACTCCCGAAATAGTAAACTTTATGGCCAAATACGGAAGAGGGCTTATCTGCGCCGCTCTACCGGAGGAAAGATGCGAGGAACTTGAACTGGACCTGATGGTAGGTATCAACACATCTCTTCACGAGACTCAGTTTACTGTTTCCGTCGATCTTCTTGGTAATGAAACATCAACGGGTGTGTCGGCCAAAGACAGGGCTCTTACAATCAAAGCTCTCGTTGATCCGAATACAAAACCCTCCGACCTGGGACGGCCCGGACATATCTTCCCGCTTAAGGCCAGATCAAAGGGAGTTCTCAGAAGGGCAGGACATACAGAAGCTGTGGTCGACCTTACCAGGATGGCCGGTCTGAAACCGGGAGGCGCACTGGTCGAAATAATGAACGACGACGGCTCAATGGCCCGGCTTCCCGAACTCTTCGAAATGAGCAAAAAATTCGGAATCAAAATTATAGCGATCCGCGACCTTATCAGATACCGCCTTGAGAGAGAATCCATCATCGAAAGAGGAGAAAGAGTGAAACTGCCTACAACAAAGGGTGAATTTGAGTTCATACCATTCAGGCAGGTAAGCAACGGACTTGAGCATGCTGCTCTGGTAAAAGGAACATGGACAAAAGATGAACCTGTTCTGGTCAGGGTACACTCTTCCTGCTTTACCGGTGATGTCTTTCATTCACTGCGCTGTGATTGCGGACAACAGCTCGACAAGGCCATGGAAATGGTGGAAAAGGAGGGAAAAGGTGTGATTATATATCTCAGCCAGGAAGGCAGGGGAATTGGACTGGTAAATAAAATAAAAACCTACAAGCTTCAGGAAAAGGGCCTTGATACAGTTCAGGCAAACCTTAAACTGGGCTTCAGGGAAGATGAGCGCGACTACGGAGTCGGAGCCAGCATAATGAGAGAACTGGGTCTGGGCAGGATAATACTTATTTCAAATAACCCCGTAAAAAGGGCCGGACTTGAAGGCTACGGAATAAAAATAGTCGATACCATCCCTCTGGTTATTGAACCTAATCCGTATAACGAGTTCTATCTTAAAACCAAGGCCGATAAGATGGGGCATGACTTCTCATGCTATAAGCATGGCTTAAAAGACTGACAATGAAGAATCTGAGAATAGTATTCATGGGTACGCCGGAATTTGCGGTCGCAACTCTCGGTGCACTGCTCATGAACGGATTCAACGTTGTTGGTGTGGTCACAGCACCGGATAAACCGGCCGGCAGAGGCCGCAGATTAAGCAAATCCAGGGTAAAAGAGTTTGCCGAGGAAAGTTACCTGCCTGTCTTGCAGCCTGATGACCTGAATGACCCTCAATTTGAAGCCTCTCTCCGTAACCTTGAGCCGGATCTGATAATTGTTGTCGCTTTCAGAAAAATTCCCTCAAAAATATGGAGGATACCTTCACTCGGAACATTTAACCTGCATGCCTCGCTCCTGCCCCATTACCGCGGTGCAGCACCGGTAAATCATGCAATAATAAACGGCGAGACGGTCACCGGCGTCACAACTTTTATGATCGACGATAATATCGATACCGGAAATATTCTGCTGAGGGAAGAGGTGCCGGTGATGCCCAACGAAAATGCCGGAGACCTGAAAACACGACTTATGAAGACCGGAGCAAGGCTGGTGATAAAAACAATTGAAGGACTAGCCTCCGGAACACTAAAACCTGTTCCGCAGTCAACCTTTCTGAAACCGGGCGAAATACCCAAAACCGCACCAAAAATATATCCGCAGGATTGCATTATTGACTGGACAAAAGACAATGTTTCAATTAACAACCTTGTGAGGGGACTTGCTCCGGACCCGGGTGCGAGAACCTTCCTGAAAAGAAAGAATGAATATCTTGTTCTGAAAATATTTGAGAGCCTCCCGGCCCAAGGTCAGGCATATTCTCAACCCGGAACCATTATCACCGATAATAAAACCACTCTTACCGTGACCTGCGGTAAAGGTGATCTTAAGATCATAACACTTCAGCTTGAAGGCAGGAAAAAAATGAGTGTTTCAGAATTCCTCAGGGGAATATCACTTAAAGAGTGTGAAATATCGGCTAATAAACCGGCTTAACGCGCCTGAGCCATAGTTTTTCGCCCGCAGCCGGCTCCATCCCTGTCTCCATACGATTCATCCGGTAGAGCCTGTCAAGTTTGACACCATACATTTGTGAAACTGAATACATAGTCTCACCTTCAGCAACGATATGGTAATCTTTCCCAAATTCGGCCTTGTTGCGTTTGGGTTGAAGATAAAGAATCTGACCGGGAGAAACCGTAAAGTCTTCAGGCAACTCATTGTACCTGGCCAGTTCCCACCTTAAAAGCTTATACTCCTTTTCAATAGAAGTCCGCGTATCTCCTTCGTTAACAATTATATACTTGATTCTGTTATTTTCCTTCACAATTTCTCCCGTGGAGGTTGCCTCATTAATACCTGACCTAAATCTTTCATTTTCATTCCTCCCGGCCTGCTGCTGATATGTTTCCCTGTTGTTTCTTTCTGTTTCACGCGGTCTGGCTTCAGGTTTACCGTAATTTCCTGAAATCACAAGCCTGTCGTATTCATAAAGGCCATATTCCTCTATTTTTCTTATCAGCATACCTGCATAATCAGGATTGGTGGCGTAACCGGCTCTTTTAAGTCCCCTTGCCCAAGCTTTGTAGTCGGCGGGGTCGAGATCAAAAAGAAAACGGTAACGCGGGGTATTTTTCAGGAAGTCGGAATGATCTTTAAATGATTCCTCTGCGCTGCGGTACTTTCTGAAGCATTCATTGCGACGGTCGTCGTGATGCCTGATTGTCGGGCCTGTCCAGTCATTATGGCACTTTATGCCAAAATGATTGTTTCCTTCCACCGCAAGCCTGCTTCGCCCGTTGCCCGATTCAATGATACCCTGGGCAAGAGTAATGCTGGCAGGCACGCCTGTTCTGCGCATCTCGCTCATAGCTATTTCACTGTACCTGTCGATATATTCGCGGGCAGAAGCAGGTACAGGCTGAGTGGAAACGAGTGTTTTTGAGGGCCCGCACGACCATGTCAGGGCGAGTAAACAAAACAGAAGGAAAACTATTTGCCTCTCTTTTCTCATTTAACTGTTTTAACAGATAATCGCAACAAAAATATTAAACTGGGATCATGGAAGAATATTACTTAATCCACATTAAGATGAGAGTTATCAACCATCCGGAGAAGAACGTTTGGAAACTGAGGTCAAATATTTCTATCTTAGCGTAAATAATTGACGGGATTGTGAAAAAAACAGATATAAGTATCGGATGGACTGAGTACGAACCGGGGGAGGATCCGGGGAGGGAAAGAACGGAACTTATCCTGGCTGCAATAAAGGCTTCAGGAAATGCCTATGCACCTTACAGCGGTTTCAGGGTAGGAGCTGCACTGAGGCTTGAGAATGGAAAGATTATCTCAGGCTGCAACGTGGAAAATGCTGCATTCCCATCCGGCGTATGTGCTGAGAGAAATGCTATCGCAGCCGCCTCTTCATCCATGCCGGGAGTCACTCCTGTGGCTATTGCAATTGCAGCTTCAGGCGGTGAAGGTTTTACCGCCGAGCCGGTGCCGCCGTGCGGTAACTGCAGACAGGTAATTGCCGAAGAGGAATACCGGAACGGAAGAAAGATTGAGATAATTCTGTACGGCACAAACAAAACTATTGTAATACAGGGTGTTGATAACCTGCTGCCGCTGAAATTCAACACTAAGAATCTGAGCCAGGGTTCTCCCTGATTATAAGCTGAAATCCTGCCCCGTGTATATTTTTGATGGTAATTGATTCATCATCAGATAAATATTTTCTCAGCTTGGTGATGTACACATCCATGCTGCGTGCAGTGAAATAATCGTCGGAACCCCATATTTTCTTTAATGCCATTTCGCGCGGAATCAGCGAGTTGGGATTATTAGCCAGCATTTCCAGAAGCTGGGCTTCCTTTGGACTCAGTTTTATTTCTTTATCTCCCGATTTAAGTATCCGGAGTCTGAAATTGAAGCTGAACTTGCCTATTTCGTATATTTCCCGGGTATGGCTGCCGGTGTCGCGCCTGGCTATGATTGCCTTTATCTTTGCCAGAAGTATATCGGTGTCGAACGGTTTGGTGATATAATCATCTCCCCCAACCCCGTAACCTTTCAGCACGTCCTCCTTGAGCTTCTTTGCCGTCAGAAAAATAACCGGTATCAGAGGATTTATTTTCCTGATCTCACTGCCAATGGTGAATCCATCTATATTCGGAAGCATGACATCGAGGATACAGAGGTCGAAGGTGCCTCTTCTGAATGTATCCAGGGCATATTTCCCGTCGTCGACCCACTCAACGGCATAGTCATTAAGCTCGAGATACGACTTCAACACGGATCCGAAGCTGAGGTCATCTTCAACGAGAAATATTCTAACAGGTTGTTTTGTCATAGTGCTCAGTTTATGAATTTATAGGGCAGAAAGACTTTAAAGCAGCTTCCTTTGCCCGGTTCGCTGTCGACTGAAATGTTTCCCCTGTGGGCTTCCACTATCGATCTTACATAATTCAGTCCGAGTCCGAAGCCCTTCACATTATGAACATTGCCGCTTGTCTGCCTGTAAAAGCGTTCAAAAATCTTTGCCTGCACGCTCTTCGACATTCCGATACCCTTGTCTTCAACCATTAAAAGAATACCATTCTCCTGGTTCCTGGTGCTTACCTTTATCTCAGGTTTCTCGGGAGAATACTTAATGGCATTATCCAGCAGGTTATGCACCAGGTTCCCGAGATGTTCCTCATCTCCCCATACGGTGTCGGGATCAGCCTTCAGGTCAGTAATAATTGTGCCATGCTTCTGCTGTATGAGCAGATCGACGGTGTCAATACTCTTCCGGATTATAGTGTGAACAGAGACATCCCCGAAACTGAACTCTATCTCCTTCTTGTCGAGCGATGCAAGCTGGAGAATTGTCTCAACCTGCTTGTTCATCCGCTCATTCTCCTTCTTAATCATGCCTGCAAAGTGCCTGATGCTTTTTTCATCCTTTATCACACGCGGATTTGTAATTGTATCGGCTGCGAGGGAGATGGTTGCAATCGGAGTCTTAAACTCGTGGGTCATGTTGTTTATGAAATCCGACTTTACCTCCGAAATTTTCTTCTGTCTCAGTATAAAGAATATGCTTAATGCAAAAGTGGAAAGAATGAACAGTGAGAAAAGGGATGATCCGATAAGCATCCATGAGATAGATCCGAGTACATAATTTGTGCGGGAAGGGAAAACCACCGACAGGATAATACCCTGGCGCAGCAGGTTTTCGTCAAACAGTCTGACCTTATAAATACTTTTCAGGTAATCGCTTCTGTTAATCTTTTCAGATGACACGTAGAGGGGTTCGCCGTTTTCAATAACCGCAAATTCGAACGGAGTGTTGATTCCGAAAAACGGGAATGTGCTCATTAGGATGTTTTTTATCAGCCCGGGGTCGGGGCGGTAGTTTACTTCCGATTCAAATATCTCCCTGATCATCCTGTCGCTCATGTTTCTTAGTTCATCGGAACGTTTTCTGATCCATGAAATAAAATCAGACTGGGTCATCACAACGGACTTACTGTTGTTTCCGTTCAGATCCTTCCTTTTAACAATCTTAACCTCTCCGGGTGAGTCTCCTGATGCGACAACAAGGAGGGAATCCTCATCGCGCATTCCCTGTCTATTTAAAGTATCGAGGTTAATAACCCCGCTCCTGGTGATATTTTTTCCGTCGGCTGACTGCCTGCTGTAGTTATAACTCAGTGTGCCGCTGTTTCCTGAAAAGAAGCTGCCCATGCTGAAGAACTCTGTCAGCGGCAGTGAAGTGTCGCTCCGGAAGCTGAAAGGATTGTTATTCGGGAAGTTATTGTAGAGGCTCATTCTATGATATGATTCTATCTCTCCGGCGGCGTTGTTTAGGCTCATAAAAACTGCATTGTTGAAGCTCTCATTTGTTGTGCGTATGGCGTTCCGCATCCAGGTAAACTGCACCCACGAGATACCTGCAATGGAGAGTATCATCATGGCAACCAGGCCTATGAATACCTTGCTTCTCATACTGCAAAGTTAACTTATAAAGTTTTTACGGGTAATCTTTTAACTTTTCCTTAACCAGTTTTAACCTGCTTTTAACTGTGAGGCCCTGTATTGGGGCATATCTTTGCAGTAAGTGATTAAATCCGATCAGGCTTTCATTGACAACCCCCGAAAGGCCGGTGAGAAGTATTTCGCCGGTCTTTCCATTTTTATTTACCCTCAAATAGTTTCCAGATGCCTGTTTGGGGAAGGGGTGCAATTATCAGTATCTCCTCCTTTTTAACAGGATGGATGAACTGAAGGCTCCTGGCATGGAGTGAGATGCTTCCGTCGGGGTTAGAGCGTTTTGCACCATATTTCAGATCGCCTTTTACCGGCATGCCGGCGGCAGCGAGCTGTGCCCTGATCTGGTGGTGACGTCCGGTATGAAGTTCAATCTCAAGCAGATAATATCTTTCAGAAACACCTGCAAGTTTGTACGTCAGTTCAGCCCTGCGCGTCCCTTCAGAAGGTTCATTGTAGACAAAACTCTTGTTTTGTTTTTCGTTTTTTCGAAGATAATTTTCGAGCCTGCCCTCTGCCTGCGGCGGCTTCTCCGACACCACAGCCCAGTAAATCTTCCTTACCTCCCTGGTACGGAATATCTCATTCATTCTTGCAAGGGCCTTTGAGGTTCTGGCGTAAAGTACAACACCGCTGACAGGCCTGTCGAGCCTGTGAACCACTCCGAGAAAAACTTCGCCCGGTTTATTGTATTTTACGGCCAGGTAGCGTTTTATTCTGGCATCAAGCGGTTCATCGCCCGAACTGTCACCCTGCGAAAGATCTGATGCTTTCTTGTTTACGGCAATCAGATGATTATCCTCGTACAGGATCTGTAATGAAGTATCCAGGTTCAATACTGTTCCTTTTCACTTGGGAAATTAAGTGTTCTGATGTCGTTGATGTATGTCTGCACCGCACCCTTTATTTCGGCATAAAGATTATGATATCTCCTGAGAAAACGGGGGCTGAATTCCTGGTTAATTCCAAGCATGTCATGAAGCACCAGCACCTGTCCGTCGGTCTGGGGTCCGGCTCCAATACCAATTACCGGTATCTTAAGGTTCGCAGTGACTTCGCCTGCCAGTTTTGCAGGGATCTTTTCAAGAACGAGGGCAAAGATGCCAAGTTTCTCGAGGAGTGCCGCATCTTCCATAAGCTTTCTCGCCTCCTCTTCTTCTTTTGCCCTAACAACGTATGTTCCGAATTTATGGATAGCCTGCGGAGTCAGTCCGAGGTGGCCCATGACAGGTATACCCGCCGACAGTATTCTCTCAACCGATTCAGCCACCTGTTCCCCGCCTTCCAGCTTTACACCATGAGCCCCGGTCTCCTTCATTATTCTTATTGCCGAAGCCAGCGCTTCCCGGGAATTGCCCTGATATGTTCCGAAAGGAAGGTCAACAATTACCAGAGCCCTCTTTACCCCTCTTACCACCGATGAAGCATGGTAAATCATGTTATCGAGGGTTATCGGCAGTGTGGTCTCATAACCTGCCATCACATTTGATGCGGAATCGCCCACGAGTATGACATCTATACCTGCCTCATCAAGTATCCTGGCAAAGGAATAGTCATAAGCCGTCAGCATGGCGATCTTCTCCCGCTTCAGCTTCATTTCGTACAGAACATGAGTAGTGACTCTTTTTACCGTTTTAAGTACCGACATACCCTTATTTATTGATTTAAGGATACAAAGCTACTAATTTTTATTCTCCCCAAACCTTAAAACCTGACTTTTGAGAAGAAACACAACCTTTAAATCTGCCGTTTTGTCATATAAAATCCTATAAAACATGTTGGCATAAACATTGATAAAACATAACAGCATATAATGGCAAATTAAATTCAGAAATTATGGGAAAAATAATAGGTATAGATCTCGGGACCACCAACTCTTGTGTGGCCGTTATGGAGGGCAACGAGCCTGTAGTCATACCCAATAGCGAAGGCAAGAGGACAACGCCATCCATGGTGGCTTTTGTAGAGAATGGTGAAAGAAAAATAGGCGATCCTGCAAAGAGGCAGGCAATAACCAATGCAAAAAAGACGGTCTATTCCATAAAAAGGTTTATGGGAGAAACCTATGACAAGGTTCAGAAAGAGATTGAAAGGGTGACATACCCTGTCATCAGGGGCGAAAACAACACCCCCCGTGTAAAGATTGAGGACAGGCTGTATACTCCCCAGGAGATATCGGCAATGATTCTTCAGAAGATGAAAAAGACTGCAGAGGATTACCTTGGCCAGGAGGTGACCGATGCGGTTATTACCGTTCCTGCATATTTCAGCGATTCGCAGAGACAGGCCACCAAGGAGGCCGGGGAAATTGCAGGACTGAATGTCAGGAGAATCATAAACGAACCCACCGCTGCATCTCTTGCCTATGGACTTGACAAAAAGGCACAGGATCTGAAGATCGCCGTCTTCGACCTTGGAGGCGGCACATTCGACATCTCAATACTCGAGCTTGGCGACGGTGTATTTGAAGTAAAATCAACAAACGGCGACACTCACCTCGGCGGTGACGATTTCGACCACCTGATAATAGACTGGCTTGCCTCGGAATTCCAGAAAGAAAACGGTATCGACCTGAGGAAAGACCCGATGGCAATGCAAAGGCTTAAAGAGGCTGCAGAGAAGGCCAAGATCGAACTTTCAAGCTCAACCACCACTGAAATAAATCTTCCGTATATAATGCCTGTTGACGGCATTCCCAAGCATCTTGTCAAAACATTAACAAGGGCTCAGTTTGAGAAGATCTGCGACAGCCTTATTCAATCGGTCATTCCTCCTTGCGAAAAGGCTCTTCAGGATGCGGGTCTGAAACCCTCCGACATTGACGAGGTGATACTTGTTGGGGGATCCACACGCATCCCTGCAATACAGCAGATAGTTGAGAAATTCTTCGGAAGGGTGCCTTCAAAGGGTGTGAACCCTGATGAGGTTGTTGCAGTAGGTGCCGCAATCCAGGGTGGCGTCCTTACAGGTGAGGTGAAGGATGTACTTCTGCTTGATGTTACTCCCCTTTCTCTCGGTATCGAGACTCTGGGCGGGGTAATGACCAAACTCATCGAAGCCAACACCACAATTCCTACCCGAAAAACGGAAGTCTTCACCACGGCGGCCGACAGCCAGCCATCTGTGGAGATACATGTACTCCAGGGCGAACGGCCAATGGCGGCAGGAAACAAGACTATCGGACGTTTCCATCTCGATGGTATTCCGCCCGCTCCAAGGGGTGTTCCGCAGATTGAGGTAACATTCGACATTGATGCCAACGGCATACTCCATGTGTCGGCAAAGGACAGAGGCACAGGCAAGGAGCAGAAGATCAGGATTGAAGCCTCTTCAGGCCTTACCGAGCAGGAGATAAAGAGGATGAAGGACGAAGCCAAAGCCAATGAAGAAGCCGACAGGAAAGCACGTGAAAAGGTTGATAAAATCAACGCTGCCGACAGTATGATCTTCCAGACCGAGAAGCAGCTTAAGGAATTCGGGGATAAACTCAGTCCGGCCAACCGCAGTTCCATAGAGCAGGCCCTTTCGAAACTTAAAGAGGCTCACAAAGCACAGGACGTATCCGCTATTGATACCGCCCTGGCCGACCTTAACAGCAAGTGGCAGTCGGCCTCAGAAGAGATGTACAGGGCTGCACAGGCATCGGGACAACCCGGCCCGGATGCATCAGCCGGCCAGACATCACAGGGAAGCAGCAAGAAAAGCGGCACCGACGAGGTTACTGATGTCGATTTCGAGGAAGTCAAATAACAAACATTACCACCTTAAAATCCCGCACACCGTTGCGGGATTTTTTTTACTTTTACAGATGCTTAAGCTGAAAAGAATGCGACACCTGTCATGCATCATAATGCTTTTTGTCCTTCCCTGGTTACTTGCCGGTCAGCAGGCCGATACAATCAACAGGTTCGACAAGGACGGGAAAAGACAGGGCTACTGGATACAGAAATACCCATCCGGCAAAACCCGGTATGAAGGATATTTTAAGGATGATAATCCTTCCGGAGTCTTTAAAAGATATTATGAGAATGACACCCTGCAGTCTGTGCTGTTTTACAGCAGCCACGGGAAAGAGGCCGATGCCATTTTCTTCCACAGTAACGGGTTTATAGCTTCGGCTGGAAAATATATAAACCGGAAACGTGAAGGCAAATGGTCATTTTACTCCTCAGTAATACAGGGCTACCTTGTGGCTGAAGAGACCTACAGGGATAACCTGAAGAACGGACCCTCTTTCAGATATCATCCCGATAAAACAATAGCTGAAAAACTGACATATATAAATGATGTCAGGAACGGTCAATGGGAACAGTACCGGCCCGGAGGAATAATTTTTCTGAGGGCCACCTACCGCGACGGCAAGCTCAACGGCCCGTATGAGATATTTCACAGCAACGGGAACCTGCAGTACAAAGGACAATACAGCAACGACAGGCGCGAGGGGAAATGGTTAATATATAACCCCGACGGAACGCTACGTAAAGAGCTGAATTACGTTGCCGGACTGGTATCGGATCCCGATTTTTTCAAAGAGAATGCCCTGCTCGATTCACTTGATGTTGTCAGCCGGAAATACAGCGATCCGGAAAAAACCGGCTCCTTATGGTGATTAAAAAAAAAGAGTCACTGCTGTACCTCTTCATCCTTACTGCAACGCTTCTTCCTGCTTTTCGCGGAGAAAGTTGCAACGGACAGGCAGGAGATTATTTTTTCAGGGTTTACTTCAAGGACAAAGGTGGAATTAACCCGGGTTCATATGCTCCCGGAAAACTGCTCGGCAGTAAAGCCATAGCCAGAAGAATAAAATACGGTATTCCATACCCAGACATATACGATCTTCCGGTGTATAAACCTTATCTTGATGCAATTGCAAACCTTGGTTTTTCTCTGCACTCGTGCTCAAAATGGCTCAACAGTGCACTCTTTACCGGCAGTAACCCTGATGCAGCCGGTATCCTTCAATCTCAAGGCTTTGTCAGAGAGGTTGCAATCGTAAAAAAACCGGTTGGCAAAAGCGGTTATACCGATAAACTTGACACCAGGTATGAAGAGGTATCTTTATTTGACTACGATAACCCCGTTATGATGCTGAACGGCAGAAGCCTGCACAATTCGGGTTTTGACGGCAGCGGAGTAACCATTGCCGTCCTCGACGGGGGGTTCTACAACGCTGATATTATTTCTTCGCTTTCAAACCTCAGGCAGACAAACAGAATTAAAGGCACCTACGATTTTGTCAGGAAATCTGAAAATGTTTACAGCTTCCATAACCACGGCACGGCAGTTCTCTCAGTGCTGGCAGGAGATTCGCCGGGATTCATAAGGGGTTCGGCGCCCGGGGCCTCCTACTGGCTCTTCAGGACAGAGGACACTTCAACCGAATTCCCGGCGGAGGAAGATTACTGGGCTGCAGCGGCAGAATTTGCCGACAGCGCCGGAGCAGACATAATTTCCACATCGCTGGGCTACTCCACTTTTGACGATCCGGAAATGGATTACAAGTATGCTGACATGGATGGAAAAACCACTTTTATTTCACGTGCGGCGGAAATTGCAGCCTCAAAGGGTATCCTGGTCGTTGCAAGCGCAGGAAATGAAAGAAACAAGCCATGGGTTAGAATTGTCGCTCCGTCCGACGGAGCGAATGTCATTTCCGCCGGTGCGGTGGATGTAAATAATGTTATTTCAGCATTCTCATCAGCAGGGCCCTCATCCGACAACCGGGTTAAGCCTGATAACGTAGCCCAGGGTGTCAGCGTAATAGTGCAGGTAAATGAAAAAAGCTTTTCTTCCGCCAGCGGCACATCATTCTCATGCCCGGTACTGAGCGGAATGTGCGCCTGTATACTGCAGGCTGTACCGAATGCATCACCACGGGATATAATAAATGCACTGCATATCTGCGGCGACAGGGCCGAAAATCCGGATTCACTTTACGGTTACGGACTTCCCGATGTCAGAGCAGTTGTGGATACGCTCCAGAAAAGACTGGTTTTTTTAAAAGACAACACGGTAACAATAGCTCCTAATCCATTCTCCGGCAGAACATTGATAGTCTTCAGGGAGGATCCTGTTTATCTGGATATTGAAGTGTACTCGGTAACCGGAACTAAAATATTCAGTAAAAGTTTCAGGGATTATGCCGGAAGGACATATTCCCTGGATGAAAACATAATAAGAAACCAGGGTGTTTACCTGGTACGAATTTCCACATCAACCGGCTCATCAGTCCACAGAATAGTCAAACTCCCCGTCCGATGAATGAAAAGCTTTCTCTCACCGAACTTCAGCTTCTTATAAGGGACTCGCTCTATACATCCCTTCCCGGCTTTTTCTGGGTATTTGCTGAGATTGCCGAGGCAAAAGAGAACTTCTCAGGGCATTGTTATCTGGAACTTATTGAAAAGCATCCTGACGAAACAAATGTAAGGGCCCGTGTCAGGGCCGTAATATGGAACAACAGGTACCGCCTTGTAAAATCTTCCTTTGAGAGCATTACAGGGGAAAGACTGAGAGAAGGGTTAAAAATTCTTTTCAGGGCAAAAATCGAGTATCATGAAGTATATGGCTTAAGCCTTATTATTACGGATATTGATCCTGCTTTCACGGTGGGCGAAATGGCATTAAGAAGAAGGCAGATACTTCTGAAGCTCGAGGAAGATGGCGTAATATCGATGAACAGGGAGCTCGAACTCTCACCTGCTCCGAAGAGAATAGCCGTCATATCATCAAAGAATGCTGCAGGGTATAATGATTTCATAAAGCATCTTAACAGCAACATTTACGGTTATGTGTTTCATACGGCACTCTTCGATGCAGTGATGCAGGGCCAGGAAACCGAGGAAAGCATAATATCTGCCCTGAACAGGATTTCGGAGTATGCCGGCCTTTTCGACGCTGTGGCAATTATCAGGGGAGGCGGAAGCCAGAGCGATCTAAGCTGGTTTGATAACTATAACATTGCATACCACATAACCCAGTTCCCTCTCCCTGTGTTAACAGGCATCGGACATGAAAAAGACCTCACCGTAACCGATATAGTGGCCTTTCACGCGCTGAAAACACCTACCGCCGTAGCCGATTATTTGATAGAAAGAATGGTTTCTGCCGAGAGTATCCTCGAAGAACTGGGTAACGAAATATCATCCCTGGCTTCGGAAATTATTGACGATAAAAAGGAGCTAATAGGTTCCTGGAGATTAAGACTTTTGCCTGTCGCGGGAATGATGCTTTCATCCGAAAGAAAAAGATTATCAGCACTGACGGTAAAAATGACCCTCTCGGGCAGAAAACTTTTAAACGGTTTCATGATAACCCTGTCGGATTACATGAAAGGGCTCCGTACAAATACCGGAGTGTTCCTGAAGAGGAATCAGGCTGACCTTTCGGGGTCAGCAGAGATCATAAAGATCAATTCCAGAAACGTCCTGATGAAAGCTGTACAGACACTTGAATATCAACACAATAAACTCTCTGTCCTTGACCCGTTGAATGTGCTTAAACGCGGATTTACACTTACCGTTAAGGATGGTGAAATAATAAAAAGCGTGGAAATGGTTAATACCGGAGACAAGGTGACTACGATTTTCAGGGATGGATCTGTAACCAGCCGCGTAGAAGACAGAAAAATCAAACAATAAACATAACCTATGAAGCCATGGCTAAAAAAGAATTATCATTTAAAGAAGCTGTCGGGGAAATAGAGAGGATACTGAGGAGTATCGAGGAGGGCGAACCTGATGTTGACAACCTGGTAAAGGAAGTCAAAAGGGCCTCGGAACTGATAAAACAGTGCCAGAAGAAACTCAAAAGTGCAGAGGAGGAAATTGACAGTATCTTCAGGGAGCTCTCATAAAAAGATAACCCGCAGAAAACCTTTTCTCTGCGGGCTACCTCAATACCCTAACCTAAATCCTATGAAACAATCCTGACCATTTGACGGGTCTGCTGCTGTCTCTGTATATTTAAACGGTTAACGGATAAAAAAGTTACATTCAGGGTAACTTTTTTTAAAAATTATTTTTCCACACCAAAGATTTCACTGAAAGCCTGTTCCAGCGTCTCTTTGGGCAAGGCTCCCATCGCCATCTGCGGCTGTCCTTCCTTCGGCACAAAGAGCAGACTGGGAATGCTTCTTATGCCAAAAACTGCTGCAAGCTCATTTTCCGCCTCGGTATCTACCTTGTAAAAATCAATTTTGCCTTCATATTCCTTCGAAAGTTCCTCCAGTACCGGGGCCACCATCTTGCACGGGCCACACCAGTCGGCATAGAAATCAACAATACATGGTTTTTCTCCTTCAAATTTCCATTCCTTGTTCTTCTCATAATCGAATACCTTGGTGAGAAATGTCTCTTTTGTTAAATGCTGTGTCATTTTAATTTTTTTAAATAAAACATCCGGGTTATTAATTTGTTCAATATTTGTCAATTATCATACCAATCTTTATAACAGGCCATCCGCGGGCAAATTTAAGCGGAAATTGTAACTTTGTCAGGAAAATCTAACAAATTGTCATATATAAATATGCAGATTTGTCTATATGACCAAATATTCAGGGTAATTTCGGATGTATTGGAGGAGGAGAAGACCACCGGATTCGTAATTGGCGGATATGTCCGTGACCTGCTGCTTGGACGGGAAATCAAGAATGCCGATATAGACATAGTTGTTAAGGGAAGCGGTGAAAATATAGCGAAGAAGGTTGCCGGAAGGCTGGGCAGGAAGATAAAAGTGACTGTTTACAGGAATTTCGGCACTGCAATGTTCAGTTACGGTGATTACAACATAGAGTTTACCGGTGCAAGGAAAGAGTCGTATAACAGGAATTCCCGTAAACCGGTTGTGGAAAACGGTACCATTGAGGAGGATCAGCTGCGCCGCGATTTTACCATCAATGCCCTGGCGGTAAGTCTGAATAAAGAAACATGGGAAACTCTTATCGACCCCTTCGGAGGACTCGAAGACCTTAAGAAACGTATTCTGAGAACCCCGTCCGATCCTGACAAGACTTTCGATGATGACCCGCTAAGAATGATGAGGGCCGTCAGATTTGCGACACAGCTTGGCTTTTCAATTGATGAAATCACTTTCAGTTCAATAATCAGGAACCGTGAAAGAATCAGGATTGTATCTGCAGAAAGAATCACCACGGAGATAAATAAAATAATGATGTGCGTAAAGCCCTCCGTCGGGTTTATGCTGCTTGACAGGGCCGGGCTGCTTGAGCTCATAATGCCTGAGGTCTCGAGACTGAAGGGCACTGAGAAAAAGGCAGGCAAGGGTCACAAGGATAATTTCCTGCATACTCTTGAGGTTCTTGACAACCTCTCTGCCAACAGTAATAATCTCTGGCTGAGATGGGCGGCATTGCTTCACGACATTGCAAAGCCTGTAACAAGGAAGTATTCTGAGGAGACCGGATGGACTTTCCATAATCACGAATTTATCGGGGCTAAAATGGTTCCGGTCATTTTCAGACGGATGAAGCTCCCCATGAACGAAAACATGAAATATGTCAGCAAGCTGGTAAATCTCCATCTCAGGCCGATAGTGCTTTCGCAGGAGACTGTAACCGATTCGGCGGTAAGGCGACTTCTTTTTGAGGCAGGCGATGACATAGATGACCTGATGATGCTTTGCGAGGCGGATATAACGTCCAAAAATGAAAAGAAAAAGAACAGGCATCTTGAGAATTTCAGGCTTGTCAGAAAAAAGCTGGTGGAAATTGAAGAAAAGGATGCCGTCAGGAATTTTCAGCCTCCCGTCAGCGGAGAGGAAATTATGGCAACCTTTGGCATAGGGCCCGGCAGGGAGGTAGGAATAATCAAAAACCACATCAGGGAGGCAATACTGGACGGTATTATTCCCAATTCACATGATGCAGCCAGAGACCTGATGATAAAGAAAGCTGCAGAGATAGGACTTAAACCATCTGAAACTAACGGCGGCAGTGCAGGTCAAGTACCACGGGAAGATGGTCGCTGAAACCTCCCTGGTAACTAAAACCGTAATAGGTTGAATAAGGTCTGAAACCCGGGTATCTGGTATCTCTGATCAGGAGTTCCTGATGATCGATTATCCTAATATCGGTCTGACCTGTTTGCAACCCTTCATATCCATCAATAAGGCATTTTGAAATCAGAACCTGGTCGGGGGTCTCCCATATTCCATTATACCTGTATGTGCCCTTTCCCTTCGAAAAAAGAGAATATATCAGATTTATGTAAGAACTGTCATCTCCATCCGAAAGGATTTTCTCCTCTGGGCTTCCGGGATTGCAGTTCAAGTCTCCGGCAATTATGACAGCGGTACGCTCACCATCCGCTTTCCTCAGAGAATCGGCAAAATGTTTTACCGCCAGGGCAAAACTTATCCTGGCACCCTCAGTAGCAGTCACCCCTCCCCTTCTTGACGGCCAGTGATTCAGAAAAAGATGAAACGATGTGCCGCACCAGTTCCATTTTGTGTATAGGATACTCCTGCTTTTTAAGCCCGCCTTACGGAGATCTTCAGGGAAAAAATACCTGGCATACTCAAGGTTCAGCAGATCCTTCCGGTAAATCAGACAGACATCTATACCTCTTAAATCTTCCGAATCCTCATGGACTATCCCGTAACTGTATTTGTCTTTAAGAGGAGTAAGATTCAGCAAATCCTCAAGGACTCTCCTGTTTTCGACCTCACACAAACCACAGACCGCAGGCATATCGCCCTCTCCGGAGGCAGCGATTGCCTTGTATACATTATTGAGTTTTCTCAGGTACCTGGAGCGTGACCAGCCCGCTGACCCTTCCGGGAGAAACTCCTCATCATCCGTTGCCGGATCATTTTCCGTATCAAAGAGATTCTCAACATTATAAAACATCAGGCGGATTTTCTTAACCTCTCCGGCATCATGATTTGAGAATCCGGGCAAAAAAGTTAACAGGGTTGCAATTATTAATGGCCTGATAACAGCCTGAAGGTTCATGGCGGTTTAGTTTAATTTTCTCTTTTCCCCGGGTCTTCTTTCGTACGCTCCGATATCAGGCAGTCCGTCTGTCAATCTTGAATAACCGCGGATATCAGAGGGAAAGGTGTTAATCAGCAGATTACTGCCCCTGTCTGCAAGTGGCGACAGCGTATCAGGGCGAAAATCAAAGGCGACAGCATCGATGAACCGGGGATTCAGGTTTACGTCGGTTCCGGGGAATTTATCCTTTTTCCAGACTGATGCCTTTGATGTGTCCATTTTCACAAGACAATGATCGAAGAAGTAAGAACCGGAGGGAACAGACGAATTGGAACTGACCTCTATTTCGGTGTTCAGGTCGCCTGTAACCACACTGTTAAAAAGAAGAAGATTTATCGATCCTGCGGGGGTGCCGGCCCCTGAAGGCCGCTCATCCACAAGAAGAGCCGGTGTTAATCTTAATCCGTACTCCCATGTATTCTGAAAGGTGCAGTGATAAAAGCGGTAATCGCCGCCCGATGACAAGCTGACGCAATTAAACCCGCAATGTGAAAAAACAGAATTTTCAGCTTCGACATTAGCATAATATGCAGCCAGACCCGTCACGCCTGAATGTATAATTCTTATGTTCTTCAATTTAAGGTCAGGTATGCCGTTCAGACCTGCAGATTCAGGTTCTCCAAGCCTGATGCCGTAAGTTGAGTTTCTTACAATGGCATTGCTCATGCTGTTACCTTTGCTGATCCCGGCAATAAAAATTCCCTGCCATTGCCCCGGTATATCCATATAAATCTTTTCGGTCCTGTCCGAAGCAAAAACAACCGGCTCTTCCTCCGTACCTGTCACTTTTAAACTGCCTGCAACATACATTGAACTGTTACGATGGAAATAGACTCTGGTTCCCTTTTCAACAGTCAGTATTTCAGCAGTATCAACCTTCACTTTGCCATAAATAAGATAAGGTTTGCCGGAAATCCAGACCTCTGTCTTTATCACCGAATTATCGAGTAATATTACATCCTGACCCCAGGCCATCAGCACAACGGATCGTATTCTTCCGTCGACTTCAAAAATTACAGAATCGAGAGTAAGAACCGGGGATGTCATATTCAGGGGATCGATGATTACATCAACAAAAATAAACATGCTATCCCTTCCGGAGAGCAGAATATCTGAAGCCGATACTGTAGCTTCACCGTCAATATTGAGTCTGAAAGGTGAAGCCTGACCGCCGGCAAGAAATATTCTGCTGATTTCGATATCTGACCTGCCGTAGTTCTTCACCACAAGTTCCCTTGTAGCTGAGCCCACGGAAGTAAAAACCGTATCGAAGAAAATGGTATCGGCAGAAAATCCCAGGCCTGCAATATCGTGGGTAACGGGTTTCTCGCACGACACGGCCGCTAACGCCAGGAAAATCAGTATATAGCTTCTTACAGGCATCCGTAAAAGATCCATGGAAGCGGAAATCAGGGTATTTTTTGCAGACTATCTGTTAACAGAATCCGGTTTTAATATGCGTTGATCCACCTGTATCTTCTTGCACTCTCACCGAACTTCACTGCGAGGGTAAGTTCGTGAGAGCCAAATGTATATTTCCTCACCTCTGTAAGAGCAAAGTCGAATGCATACGCAAAATAGAACTTGTCATATTTCAGTCCCAGAAGTATAATTACGGCATCTCCCGTCCGGTATGACAATCCAGCCCAGTAATCGTTTCTGTAAAACACCCTTGTGGTTAAATCCATCTGGATGGATTTAAAAAGCATGTCGGATGATTTAATAAGTGCTGAAGGTTGTATTTCCCAGTCAGGGCTTCCGGGGAATCGTATCTTGGCTCCTCCCGTCAGGAAGTAATGTCCGAGTTCAGATCTCTTGTTGTCGCTATTGTTTCCGAAAAGGATTGATCCTCTTGAGAGGGAGCTCATTGCAAATCCTACATAAAACTTATCTGTGGTGTATGTGGTTCCGAAGTTAAAATCCGGAATAAACACCACACGGTCGTAATTATTTAGGAATTCGTCATCGACATCATGAAGAAGGAGATTCCCGTTAAGGTCGAGTGCATACTGATAGATTGTTGCAGCCAGACCGAACGAAAGGAAGTTCGGCAAACCTCCGGTTTGTCCGAGCTGAAGATGGTAGGCGTATGCTCCAAGTATTCCAGTTCTGCTTACAATGCCGTTTCTGTCATTGAATACGTAACCCCCCAGTCCGACGTTTCCTCCTTTGGTAGGTCTGATCATTTTTCTTCTTACAGAAGTTGACCTGGAAATATAACTGTTCTTCAGCAGCCTGGTCTGAAAGCTTGCCGCATAGGTACCAGGCGAGTTTCCAAGTCCCACCCATTGTTCCCTGACAGTTACATTTACCGTTGTATATCCGTCGCGTCCTGCGATGGACGGGTTAATAAGGAACCCGTTCATCACATACTGGCTGTACATCGGCACCTGCTGGGAATGAGCCGGAAGAGTCAACAGACCCAGGCATGCAACGATAATTAAATTTCTGATATTCATACTTCTTTTCAGCAGTTAATATTTATCTGACAACAGTTATTACGCCTTTTCTTGGCTGTGACCCGTCTTTAAGATCAAGTATATAGTGGTAAGAATCAACAGGTACAAGTTTACCCTTGTATTTACCATCCCACGGATTTGCAGCGATGTTCTTCGTCCTGTACACCAGTCTGCCCCACCTGTTATACACAAACACTTCGGCATCAGGATATAATCCTATATTCCTGATTATCCATGTATCGTTCTTTCCGTCTCCGTTGGGTGTTATTACCTCAGGAATCTGGAGGCAGTTTGTTCCGGTGAATGTGACAGTAACATCAAGATTCACAGCACAGCCGTTGTTATCGAGTACAATAACAGTGTAAGTGCTGTCGCCTGCCGACCTGGTTGTTCCGGTCACTCCGTCGTTCCAAAGTGCCGTGTATGGTACCGTTCCACCGGTGATTGCGAGTGTAATTGAGCCATCGCGTACATCGGGACATGAGGCATCGACAACAGTGGCAGTGACGTTAAGTGCTGGTGGCTCGGTAACCTGTGCCGTATGAACTCCTGTGCAGCCATCGGCATCAGTAACCGTAACGGTATATGATCCGGCTGTAAGTAACGAGATATCCTCCGAAACCGCTCCGTTGCTCCATGCAAAGGTGTAAGGAATCCCTCCTCCGCTCACTGTGAGGTCGATTGCACCTGTATTGCCTCCGTTGCATAGTACATCTGTCACTACTGAGGTTATTGTCATTCCTGATGCCGGTTGGGAAATAGTACCTCCCGAAACGGCTGTACAACCATGGGCATCCGTAACAGTCACTGAATATGTACCTGCAGGCACACTATTAAGGTCTTCAGTTACGGCACCGTTGCTCCAGAGGAACGAATAAGGTGCAGTGCCTCCCGTGACTGTTATATCAACTGCTCCCGTTGATGCACCAAAGCAGAGTATATCGGTTACGACAGCTGATGCCGAAAGCGGAGCGGACGGCTCATTGACAGTAGCATTTCCGGCAGCGGTACATCCGCCTGCATCTGTTACAACAACAGAATACAAGCCACCGGCAAGGCCGGAAATATCTTCCGAAGTTGCACCATTACTCCAGAGGAATGAATATGGCAATGTACCTCCGGTCACTGTCAGGTCAATTGAACCATTAGTGTCGCCAAAGCACTGCACGTCAGTCACATTCATTGTGACAACAATACCTGTGGCCGGTTCATTGATTGTATCTTTTGCCGTTGCCGTACACCCTGCAAGGTCGGTTACGGTTACTGAATAAATGCCGGCCGGGACATTGGTGATATCTTCGGTGACAGCACCGTTGCTCCAGAGGAACGTGTAGGCTGGTGTCCCGCCGGAGACTGAAATATCTATTGCACCTGTAGATTCTCCCATGCATGCAACATCAGTAACGGTTGTTGTGATGACTATCGGAGCCGAAAGGCCGTCATTAACTGTTGCTGAAACTGTTCCCGTGCAACCGTTTGCATCAGTAATAACTACGTCGTAATTCCCGGCGGTGAGTCCTGAAATATCCTCGGTGGTTGCGCCATTGCTCCACAGGAAGCTGAACGGAGCTATTCCGGCCGTAACTGTAAGGTCGATTGCCCCGTTATTTCCACCCGGGCATGTAACATCCGTTACACTTGTTGTTCCTGCAGGTGAAGGATTCACGACAACAGTAACAGGTTTTATGTCGTAACATCCTGATGCATTTGTACCTTTTATGTAATAGATACCATTGCCCGCTGCAGAGGGTGTTGCATATGGTATTGTGGCCAGGGCATCTGTCCAGTATGTGAAAGTTAATCCCGGGTCAGAGCCTGCTGTAACCGCCGGTGCCGTAAGATCGGCAGTGGCCGGTGAACAGAGCGGCGCAGGGTCATTGATCACAAGTACTGGTGAAGGTGTTACGTTGATAGTTCCTGAAGCTGTCAGAACAGGACCACAGCCACCTGAGAGCGTTACAGTGTAATTGAACACTCCGCTTGCCGTCGGTGTGCCGCTTATAGTTACAACATCAGCCGCCCATACACCTGTCACTCCTGCAGGCAGACCTGTGACAGCAGCACCTGTAGCTCCTGTAGTGCCGTAGGTTATGTCTGCGATTGCTGTA
>JARKQN010000007.1 GCA_029974835.1 Bacteroidales bacterium | reverse complement strand
GACTTCTCACCCTCTTCCGTGAAGAACAATTCACACATGTTCTCCATTTCGCTGCACAGGCCGGGGTCAGGTACTCCCTTGAAAATCCTCTTTCATACATCAATTCCAATATAGTGGGTTTTACCCACCTGCTGGAGGCATGCCGTTCCCATCCTGTCCGGCATTTCCTTTATGCCAGTTCCAGCAGCGTCTACGGAGACGACACTCCCACTCCCTACAAGGAATCAGCCCAAACCGATCATCCCGTAAGTCTTTATGCGGCTACTAAAAAAGCAAACGAGCTGTTGGCCTATTCCTACAGTAAACTTTATGGAATAGCTGCAACCGGTATTCGTTTTTTTACGGTCTATGGCCCCTGGGGACGTCCCGACATGGCACCCTGGTTGTTTATGTCGGCCATTACGGCAGGAATGCCTATTAAGGTTTTCAACAACGGGGAAATGCAGCGTGATTTCACCTATATCGACGATATTGTGGAAGGAGTACTCAAAATTATGCCTGCTCCTCCGCAAGCCGGGATTCCCAGTGTAGTATATAACATGGGCTGTGCTTCGCCTGTACAACTAATGGATTTCATCCGTATTATCGAAAAAACCACCGGAAAGAAAGCTGTCAAGGAAATGGTAGATATGCAACCCGGAGATGTGGTATCTACTTATGCCGATACATCATTGCTTGAACAGAAGTTCGGATACAAACCCCATACATCGGTTGAGACCGGTATCAGGAATTTCTACGACTGGTTTAAGGAGTATCGTCACGGGTAAAACCTGTTTAAGAAATATAATCCCGGAAAAAACAGGCTGTACAAGAAATATTTCTCTAAAGTGACAGGTCTTTGACCCTGCCCGATTTTTGGATAGTACCAATTTTCAGTTTTTTGTCCCAAATAATTTTATCAAACCGAAAAAATATGCTATTTTTGTAAGCCTGTTAAAAAGATGGTTTTTAGGGACGTTCTTCATCAGGTTGAACAGGCTGAAGAAAGGTATAACAGCCGGTATAA
>JARKQN010000006.1 GCA_029974835.1 Bacteroidales bacterium | reverse complement strand
TGGAAAGAAGAAAAGACTTCCCGGTTTCGGTAAAGATAAAGCGCCAGCAGCCCGATCACCACAATACCAAAAATGGTGGTAAGTAGCTTAACCCTTTTTGATACGGGTTGACTGACCGGGTTGTTCGGGCTCACCTTGTTTGCCTTGCGGGTACTTTTTTCATGAGTTTGGATTTTAACATAACGAAATAAGGTTGCTCCGGCTGGGTTAATGGGGATTGGTCAGGGTTTGAAATAGAGCGTGTAATTCGGGTTTTGCGTTACGCGTGAAAAACCAGGCGGAGGGCTCTTGATTAAGGCATTTGAACCCAGCAGGTAACTATTAGGAGGTACCTCATCCAGGCTTTTTACGGGGTAAAGTTCCCTCGTTCTGTTAGGTCCGAATAAGGCGTATTCAAGCAAGGAGCGTTCGATTTTTAGATAAAGCGGGGTATCTTTAGCGAGATGGGTATTCACCCATTCAATATCCTGTATATTGCGGGTGTCTTGATAAAACAACCTTCCATAATAGTCATTCTGTAAGATGTTCAATCGATCAGGCACGGTCAGCAGCATTGATTTGGCAATTCTCTGGTTTTTTGAAACAAACTGTGCTTCGAATATGTTGGTTACCTTGATCGGATCGATCTTACGGGTTAAATAGGAGTAAATGGCATTCGAGGTGATGAGGGGGCGGTTATCATTGATCAGGATGGTAGAGGTGGAAAGGTAAAAAGAAATGAGTGCGAGCAGGAGTAATAGACCTTTTCCGATCACTCTCTGACGGGGGATTAAGAAGCCCAACAACGGACACAGGGCGAGTACGGCGATGGTCATGTGCCTTCCTCGATAGGCGCCCCAGCCATCTGATTTCAGTACCACCTGGCCAAAAATGAAAATGAGCAATAGTAAAAACGCCAGCAGCAGATACCACTGGTGAAGGTTTCCTTTTTTGACGACTGTGAAATCCATCGCCAAAGGCAGCAGTGTTAAGGTGTGTGGACCGAACCAGGAGGGGTCTTCATTTACTGCCCAATCGGCAGCGTACTCGAAATAACCTTCTTCGTACTCTGGTAGATACTCACGTGCTTCAAGGTCAATGCCCATCGCGGCGGTAATTTTCTTAAAGAGTTCCTCTTTCCTGTTTTCCAGGTTGAC
>JARKQN010000104.1 GCA_029974835.1 Bacteroidales bacterium | reverse complement strand
TTAGTTCCTCTGCCGTCATCGAGTATGGCACTGACCATAACCGCGATGAACCCATGTTCTTCCATTCACTGTTATAGTATACCTCCGTATTAATAAATTTTGGTGTCACCTTCCAGTCTATATCCGAAAAGGTTGGCACCGTCGATGATGCCTGACGGGTACCTTTGCCAACTATAACATTAAACATTCCAAATGAATTGATCGTTACCGATGAATGAACTTCCTGCCATATTGTCCCCGAAAGGGACTCGGATTGTATGGTCAGGCGCACAGGCAGGGACTGGTTCGTTATTGGATTACCTGTTGCACCGTCGCGGGCTATGGCCTGATAGTTAAACCCCTGCGGGGTTTGGCTCAGAGCGCAGAGCGCAGAGCTCAGGGCAAGAATAACCGAAAGAATTAACCTTGTTTTCATTGTATTAGGTTTATGATTACTGTATATGTGATTATTTCTGCGGGGTTTGGCTCAGGCCGAAGGTGCTGACCGACGAAGGAGTGTCAGTAGCGCACGAAGCGAAGCGGAGTCCCGCGAAGCGGGAGAGCGCACGAAGCAAAGCGGAGTTCCGGAAATAGGGAAAGTTCAGTGTTGTTTCCATAATGATTTTTTTCAGTATAATCCTGTCGGCGGGGATCGCATTTTTATGATCGGCGCTCTGAAAAATCATCAAGTTGTTGCAGCAGAACAGCAAATTGAAAATAAGTATATTATGCAATTTAGGATAAAAACGGATACAAGTCAAATTTTTTTGACCAAAACAGGATTTTCGATGACAAAAATAAATTCAGGAAAGCCTTGATTTATAATCCTCGTAATCAAAGGCCCGGATAAGTTTAAATTTTCCGTTTTTTGTCCAGATACCTATCGAGGGATGTGCCACGCCGTTGAATGTTGTGGTCTTCACCATAGTATAATGGATCATGTCGCGAAAGATGATTCTGTCGCCCGGCAAGATTTCCTTACTGAAACCCCAGTCGCCCATAAAGTCACCCGAGAGGCACGAGTTACCTCCCATCCTGTAATTATATTTTCCCTCGCCTGGTTCTTCTGCCCCTATTATTGCGGGCTTGTATGGCATTTCGAGACAGTCGGGCATATGGGCTGTAAAAGAGACATCGAGGATGGCAGTTTTAATGCCTTTGTTCTCAACCACATCTTCAACAGTGGCAACAAGCTCCCCGGTATCCCATGCGAAGGCGCTTCCCGGTTCAAGAATTACCTTAAGACCCCATTTATTCCTGAAGTCTTTCAGGATATTCACAAGATGGCCGGTGTCATATCCTTCCTTAGTCACCAGATGCCCGCCTCCCATGTTAATCCATCTCAGGTAAGGGAAAAAACGGCTGAATTTTTTCTCCACAACCTTCAGGACTTTCTCGAGAGCGTATGAATCGCTTTCAAAAAGCACATGAAAATGAAGTCCTTCAACACCTTCAGGGAGGCCCTCCGATAATTCATCGGATGTTATACCAAGCCGGGAGCCGGGGGAACAGGGATTATAGAGGCCTATGTTTATCTCCGAGAATTCCGGGTTTATTCTGAGACCCGGTGAAATTTTAAAATCACATCTTTTAAGAAGAGGGTATAATTTCCTGTATTGTGCAATGGAATTGAAGGAGATATGTGAACTGTACCTCATAATACCGGGGAAGTCCTTCTCCTTATATGCAGGAGCATAGGTATGTGCCCGGGTTCCCATCTCCTCAAAGCAAAGTCTTGCCTCATGCAGTGAACTTGCTGCAGCGCCGGAAACATATTCCCTCACTATTCCGAACACCCCCCACATTGCAAAACCCTTAAAGGCAAGAATAAATTCGACATCCGCCTCTTCTGCAATTCTTTTTATCAGTGACAGATTTTTTCTGAGACGTTCTTCGTCTATCACATAGCAGGGCGAGGGGACTCTTGAGTAGTCTATTGCCATAACGGGGCTTTTGTTAAATTAATTTTAACTTACAATTACCGGCCCGGAGCTCCTGTTTCACAATTCCAGGTCGGTATCGTGGAGTTCGACCCATGGTAATCCGAGTTTATTAAGCTGATCCATGAACGGGTCGGGGTCAAACTCTTCCACATTGAACACGCCCGGTTTTTTCCAAAGGCCCTGCAGGTACATCATTGCACCGATAACGGCCGGTACACCTGTTGTATAACTTACGGCCTGTGCTCCTGTTTCGGCGTATGCTGCCTCATGGCTGCAGTTATTATAAATGTAATATGTTTTCTCCTTCCCGTTCTTTATTCCGCGTATCCGGCATCCGATAGAGGTTTCGCCCTTATAATTTTCACCAAGTCCGCCCGGGTCGGGCAGGACAGCCTTAAGGAATCTGATTGGGACTATTTCTCTTCCTTCGAACATAACGGGTTCAATTCCCGCCATTCCGATATTTTGTATAACTCTCAGGTGGGTAAGGTATTCCTGCCCGAAGGTCATCCAGAAGCGTGCTCTTTTCAGGGTCGGGAAATTCTTTACCAGCGATTCAAGCTCTTCATGGTAAATAAGGTAAGATTCACGGGGTCCGATGCCGGGATATGTAAGCGGTTTGTGTATTTCGTGAGGCTTTGTGTAGACCCACTTCCCGTTTTCCCAGTATTTACCCTTCTGCGTCACCTCCCTGATATTGATTTCGGGATTGAAGTTGGTGGCAAAAGGTTTTCCGTGATCGCCTGCATTACAGTCAACAATGTCGAGGTAATGAATTTCATCGAAATGATGTTTAGCGGCGTATGCCGTAAAGACCGATGTAACGCCCGGGTCAAAGCCGCATCCCAGTATTGCGGTAATACCTGCTTTGGTGTATCTGTCTCTGTATGCCCACTGCCAGCTGTATTCAAATTTTGCCTCGTCGAGCGGTTCGTAGTTGGCTGTATCAAGATATGAAGTACCTGTCTCAAGGCAAGCATCCATTATGTGAAGGTCCTGATACGGGAGTGCTACATTTACAACGATATCCGGTTTGAATGATTTAATGAGCTTAACGAGTTGCTTTAAATCATCTGCATCGACCTGGGCGGTTTTGATCCTGTTTCCGCCTATTTTTTCCGCAATTGCATCGCATTTTGATTTTGTGCGGCTCGCAAGAAGTATTTCGCTGAAAACATCCTTTTGTGCGGCAGATTTATGTGCCACCACCGTACCGACTCCCCCGGCACCCACAATCATTAATTTTCCCATATCAGTATTATTAAAAGTTTTAATTCCCGGCTCAAAACTAAATAATTTCAAAGATAATATTTTCGCTTGTCAGTCGGTCAGGCAATTCATAAATCGAAAATTAACGGCAAAAGAGCAGGGAGATTATTTGTATATTTGCACTCCTTATTCCTCATTATGAGATTAATCAACCTGCCTGTAATATCGAGGATCCAGGGAATAATCGCCCTTGTTGAGGTTGCGGCTCTGATCCTGTGCATACCGGTAGCGTACTACTATAATGAACCGGCATTTCCGTTCATGTTTTCCATACTCGTTTGCCTGCTGTTGTCGGCGGTTCTCTTTCTGCTGTCGGCCGGGGCCGACCTGAAAGCTTTTACACACAAGGACGGGTTTCTTTCGGTGGCGATAGCCTGGATTCTGTTTTCAGCCCTGGGAAGTCTGCCTTTTCTGTTCAGCGGAGTGATGAAAAATGCTGCGGACGCCTTTTTTGAGTCGGCTTCAGGATTCACTACCACGGGGGCTTCTGTTTTAAGAGACGTTGAAATACTGCCGCGTTCCATACTCTTCTGGCGAAGCCTGACTCACTGGATTGGCGGACTGGGAATCATCGTTCTGGTGATTATTATCCTACCCAACTTTATGCCTAATACTTACAGCTTATTCAGCATGGAATCTTCCCTGAAGGAAAAGTTCCATCCCAGGACAAGCGCAATCGGGTACCGTCTTCTCTTCATCTATATTGGCCTTACACTTCTCGAGATTCTGCTGCTCTATCTGGGCGATATGGACCTTTTTGAAAGCATCTGCCACACCTTCGGCACGGTTGCCACAGGAGGCTTCTCGACAAGAAATGCAAGCATAGGTGCATTTTCTGATTACAGCAAGGTTATTATCATGATATTCATGTTCCTGTCGGGCATCAGTTTTGTAGTTTATTATCAGCTTCTTAAACGTAATTTCAGGAAGGTTAAGAACAACGAAGAATTGTGGTTTTATCTTGCCGTATGTATTATTGCAGGAATATTTGCCGTATCTGTTCTGGTTGCACAATCGGGAATGACTTTCCGCAAAGCCTTTCTGGAAGGTTTTTTCCAGGTAGTTTCAATAATAACCACTACCGGGTATGCAACTGCCGACTACCTTAACTGGCCTGCTCCTGGACTCCTGCTTATATTTCTGCTATTTTTTACCGGTGCATCGTCGGGCAGTACTACCGGCGGCATTAAAATGGCACGACATCTGGTTGTTCTTAAAAACATCAGTGATATATTCAAGAAACTTATTCATCCCAACGCAGTGTCACAGATAAAGCTAAACGGAAAAATTCTTGAGCAGGAGGTCAACACGACAGTTATCAGTTTTGTGGTGTTGTATCTTTTTATTTTCCTGATTTCTTCAGTGATCCTGTCTGTAACAGGAGTGAATGATCTGCTTACATCTGCAAGCGCCGCTGCATCTGCGCTTGGCAATATTGGCCCGGGATTTGGTTCCATAGGCCCGGCTTACAATTATGCACACTTTACCCCTCTCACAAAGACCATTCTCAGTTTACTTATGATCTTCGGAAGGCTTGAACTGATGACTTTCATTGTGCTTTTTACACCTGCCTTCTGGAAAAAGTAAGCATATCAGAAATCGCCGCCGGCTGCTTTCAGCGACTCTTCCGAACCAATGTCAATCCACTTACAATCAAACATACAGGTCTGAACGTCAATTTCTCCCGATATTTTCAGATATAAACCGGTCATTGAATATACGCCATCGCTCATATAGCTGAAGATTGCCGGATCTGCAACGTGTATTCCCGTGAAGGCTGCCTTATAAAACGGCTCTTCCTTTCCGGTGATTATCTCCTCCCCTGTTTCCGTGTTACACCATCCTCTCAGAATTCCGTCATTTCCGGTCAGAAAATACCTGGTGTCATTCCTCTTCATGACCGCCAGCGTGGCTATTGCGTTATGACTTTTGTGAAAATTGTAAAGGTCCGACAGGTTCAGGTCGGTAATAATGTCAACATTGTACAGTAAAAAAGGGGTATTGTCGTCGAAGAACCACTTTGCATTATATAGGCCGCCTCCGGTTTCAAGAAGGTTTTCCGTTTCGTCCGAAATCTCTATCCTGTATCCCAATGACCTCAATCTGTTTATTTCTTCAATCATCAGATGAGGATGATGGTGGATATTGACAATAATATCATCAAAACCATGTGCGGTTACCTTCTCCACTGCATTCTGAAGAGCACTTTTACCGTTAATGCGCAACAGCGCCTTGGGAGTTTTTTCGGTTATTTTTCCAAGCCTCGTACCTTTTCCAGCTGCAAATATCATGGCTTTCATACGCAGGTATTTTTAGTCAGGAAGCAATTTATTTATTTCACCCGACCATTTTTCGGACAGGACTTCTGAAACACGAATCAGTTCCGGGAAATCCTTATCATGTGATTTGCCTGTTATAAGGCGTCTGAGTTGTCTCACGGCAGGCGGAATGCTTGAGGTAAAATTTGGTTTTTTCTCATGCAATCCCCTGAAACCGTAGGCACCGAGAGCCTGGCACAATCTTATTATTCCGAAGATACGGTAGGCAGCATAAAAATCAGGTTCGGAGATTTTGCTTCTTTCCCGGAGTCTTTCCCTGTAATATTCTGCCAGTTCATCGTGGATTTCTCCTTCCAGTTCCACGTAAGGGTCGAGAAGCAGCGAGGCAGCATCATAATAAGGAGCTCCTTTCCTGCCGCCCTGAAAGTCGATAAACCAGGCATTGCCTTTGAAAATCATAATGTTCCTTGACTGAAAATCACGGTAGAGGAATGCATCCGACCAGTACGACTCAGCCTTGCCGGCAAGCCTGTTGAAATCATCTTCAAGAAGCTCTTCATTAAAGCCGGTTTTTGTAAGACGGAGAAACATATACTTAAAGTAGTTCAGGTCCCACATAACGGAGCTGCGGTCGAATTTTTTTCTCGGGTGGCACAGGTTGTAATCGATATATGCGTCAGCATCAAACTGGAATCTGAGCAGTTCATCGAGAATGCCTCTGTACATTTCTGTAACGGCTGTAACATAATCAGGTTCTTTCTTCCTTGCCTTAACCCAGGAGAACAGGTCTGTATCACCAAGATCCTCGGCAAGGTAAACCATCTCGTCAGGAATATATTTATAAACCTCCGGCACCCTTAACCCTGCCTGCCTGAAACTTCCTGCAAACCCTGTAAATGCGTCATTTTCTTTCCTGTCAGGATTCCAGACTCCGAGCACAGATAGGTTTTTGCCTGATAACCTGCAATAAATGCGGTCGGAGCCTGATTTTGGAAGAAAAGTTACTGAATCCGGGCTTTCTCCTGTAAATTCCCTGAAGAGGAGCCTGAGCAGTTCTTCTTTTATCATTATAAATGGTTTATTTTAATGACCCTGGTCTGAAATTCCCTCAATGCTTTTCTCAAGTTCACGGGCAAAACCGAGGAATTCGTCCAGTTTCATTTCTTTGTGAAATATCATCCCGTGGGTTGCTCTTATTTTGGGGCTTGGGTTTTCATAAAAGAAATCTTTTCCCAGAATAAGCTGCACTCTCTTAAACTGTTCAACCCATATTTTCTGAGACAATTCGCTGAAGGGCCCGTCATAGTCGTAGCTGGGGAAGGATGCCTCAACCTGGCTGATGTAACAGTTACGGAACGACCAGTCGAGAACAGCCATCGAATTAAGCGATATGGGCGTAAAAATGTTGGCTTCGGAAGGATGGAACCTGTACCAGACATTTCGGTAACCTATGATACGGAGCTCTGAAAGATCCTCCTCCTTTCTCCACTCCCTGAGTGCCTCGGCCAGTGCCTGGAGAACTTTATAATGTGTGTCGGGGCCCGAACCTTCAGGATCGAATGCAAGACTTATTACCGTAGGCCTTATACGCCTGAAAAGGTCAAGAACCGGTTTTACATCTCTTTGCCGCTGCGGCTGAGGAGTAAAAATATCACCTGTGTAGAAACCGAGCCGGAGATGTTCAATGTTCTGAACCTTAACACCGTAATGAGCCCACACAAGTTCTTCTTCATACTCCCTGATCATCCCCTTAAGCCTCTGGATATCAGGCGGATTCTTTTCCCCGCTGTAGCTTGAATCGATAAGCCGGATGTTTTTATTTATCCGGTCAATAAGCTCCTCTTCCGACTTAAGTTTGTAAATTTCAACCATGGCACGGGTTATCCTGTGGCATATTCCCCTCAGTTTACCTTCTTCATCGCGGTCGGCAACCTTATCCAGGTAGTGACTGACATCCTTGTCAAATTTATAGCGGTATCCCGATTCAAAGAAATCCGGGTATTTAAGCATCTGGATTTTTCCCGCTTTAATATGCCCGAGTGTCGCTTCGAGAAATCTTTTCAGCAGTGTATTTGTAACGGAGGTAAAACCGGAAGTTAGGACCGCAAAATGGAATTCATTCGATTTTTCCCTGAGCTGCTGTATTATGCAAGGGAAGATTCCCAGCATTATGTCATCGTGGTGCGGACCGGTGTGCAGAAAAACCTGATTGGTTTCCTTCTTCAACCCCTCCTCTATCTTTCTGCCCGTGGAGGCGATAACCTGGTTTACAGTTTCTTTCGAAACTCCCGGAATCAATGAGCAGAAAGGGTCATTTTTCAGATCGTCGGTTGTCAGGTTACGGGCGTATTTGTCGATTTTCAGGCACAGGTCAAAAACAGCCCGTTCTGTTTTCTCAAAATTCCACTCTCCTTCAGTGTAGTATTTATGCACGGAATCATTAAGCTGAACAGCGGCGCCTTCGGTAAGATAGAAGCGTGCATTCTTCTGCCTCTGCAATACAGTTGCCGGATAAAGGTTATCGGGTTCGTTCTCGAGGGCATTTTTAATTACCGCAGCCTTAGCCTCTCCTGCAGCAAATATCACCGAAACGCCTTCAGGGTTTGAGGTAATGGTTCCCAGCCCGATAGTTATAACCAGTCTGTTTCGCGAGATTTCAATACCACCAAGGTCACCGGCCGCAGCGGCCTGGGTTTCAAAATTTGTCGGGGTAAGCCTGGTGACAGAATTATGATCAGTACCTCTGGTATTAAAGGCGATATGTCCGTCAGGACCCACACCTCCCAGGAAAAAACCTATACCCCCCATTTCCCTTATCCTGTTTTCATACCGGGTGCACCAGTTATCTATACTGAATATTGCCGCCTGCTGCAGCCTTTCAAGGGGTGTCAGCGGCTCTCTGTGCCTGAGCGTTGTGTCAATTCTGAAATCAGGAAAAATCTCCTTATAATTTTTTCCTCCGGGCAGCTCTATATCTTCAGAGTTAATCAGAAGGGCTTTCTCCCTGTCAAGGCCAAAACCTTTGATATAATAATTCAGTACATAGTTATAGAAACTGTTATGTTGTTTTGGGTCGATAGGATAAAATACATCAATCTGAACAAAACGAAGGCCCCTGAGATCCGGTTTTCTTTTCAGAGTCAAACCGTTACCGGCAGTTATCTTATTTATTTCCGGCCTGTTCCATCCTTCAAGAATCCTTTGTGTCCATTTAATAAAAAACTCGGGAGTCTTTCCGGTTGGAAGGCTGATTACCCCGTCAGGGTTTTCCGCAACCCACTCAAGAAACCTTAATGATGTTAAAAGACCAAGTGAAGGGAAATTGCTGACTACAATGTACGGTACTCTTGTTGTCCAGCCTTTACGGCCTGATTTTTCAAGAAAAGCCCTTTCAACTCCCGATAAAAAATCCTTTCCCATCTGCTTTAATTATTTAGATTGACTTACCCGGTATCAGAGCCCCGGGTATGTCATCAATTGATTGTAAAAATACATTTTTTAAGCATTCGGACTGTTTATAATTAACGTTCCGCTTCTGTTCAATCTGATTAAAGTGATTATTTTTATGCTGATTTATTGAGAAACTGACAATGACCCTGTGTGCCATGAATAAAAAAACTGTCATACTGCTGGTATTACTTCTGAACGGTATCCATTTAAATACCGGGGCCCAGAAAACAGACCCTCCTTTTCTGAAGCATCTGAACGAACCATGGGTTGATTCTGTACTTAATTCACTCACCACAGAAGAAAAGATTGGACAGTTGTTATGGCTGGCGGCATATTCGAACAGGGAGCTTGACTATGACGTTGCGCTTAGTGAAATTGTTCAGAAATATAAGCCGGGCGGACTTGTATTCTTTCAGGGCACGGCAGAAAAGCAGGCGGAGATGATAAATCACCTCCGTAAAGTGTCGAAGGTGCCGCCGGTTATTGCACTTGATGCAGAATGGGGCCCCGGAATGAGGCTTTCAGGTATCGCGAATTTCCCGTACCAGATGACTCTTGGTGCAGTTCAGAATGATTCCCTTATTTACAGGATGGGCGCCGGAATTGCCAATATGCTTAAAAAAGCCGGTGTAGATGTAAACCTCGCCCCGGTGGCCGATGTAAACAACAACCCCTCAAACCCCGTAATAAATGTCCGGTCATTCGGGGAAGATCCTGAAAATGTTATGCGAAAATCATACATGTACATGAAGGGATTGCAGGACAATGGAGTCTTTGCCACGGGCAAGCATTTCCCCGGCCATGGCGATACGGAAACCGATTCGCATCTCGACCTTCCCGTAATACCTCATGATTCTGTAAGATTATTCAATACCGAACTTGCGCCTTTTATACATCTTATCAATAACGGAATCTCGGGAATAATGCCCGGCCATCTCTCCGTTCCTGCTCTCACCGGCGATAATAAAACACCTGTAACCCTTTCCGAAAAGGTTCTGACAGGATTGCTTAAAAATGATCTGGGTTTCAAGGGACTGGTTATTTCGGACGCGATGAACATGGGGGGAATAACAAAATATGCATCTCCGGGCGAGGCAGAGGCTCTTTCTCTCAGGGCAGGCATGGACGTACTGGAGTTTGTAACAGATCCTGAAATTTCTGTTAAAAAAATAACAGAATTCATCCTGAATAATAAATTAACGATCAAAGATATAGATGAGCGATGCAGAAAAGTGCTGGCACTTAAATACTGGGCAGGGCTTGCCAGGCCCGCTGCCGCCGGTGTTACCGGTCTGACTTCTGAGATCAATACGCCGGAGATTAACGCACTGATTCAGGAGCTCTACGCCTCCGCACTCACAGTCCTGAATAATGAACAGAATATCATTCCCGTCAGAAATCTTAATACCACGAGAATTGCCACGGTAGCTGTCGGCAGGAATGAAACCACAACCTTTCAGGAGAGGATTTCCTCCTATACAGAAGTAACTCATTTCACGGCAGGAAATATCTCTGACAGTCTCATAGCCGGACTCTCTGATAAGCTTGCCGGTTTCGACCTGGTTATAGCCGGAGTTTACGGCCCCGACCGTGTTCCGGCCGATTATAAGGCAGGATCACAAATCAACAGGCTAATTCAGAAACTAAATAAAACGACCAGGTGCATTTCGGTATGGTTTGGCAATCCGTATCTTGCCGGTACACTGGAAGCGCTTTCCGAATCTTACGGACTGGTGGTAACTTATCAGAACAACACTGTAACGGAAGATCTTGCCGCTCAGTTACTTTTCGGAGGCATTGGGGCAAGAGGTAAACTACCGGTGACAATAAGCAAAAAATTCAGGGCGGGTTACGGACTTATTACTCCGGCAAACCTGAGGCTGAAATACGGATTACCCGAAAGCGCCGGTGTCTCTTCGGCGCTGCTGATTCCCAGGGTAGACTCAATAGCTCTTTCGGGGATTGCTGCGAAAGCTTATCCGGGATGCGAAGTTATGATCGCGAGGAAAGGCACGGTGATTTTTCACAAGTGTTACGGTTTTCATACATACGGTAACAAAATCCCGGTTGACAAAAATGATCTTTTCGATCTCGCCTCGGTAACAAAGATTTCGGCAGCAACTCCGGGTCTGATGCTTCTTGATTCGAAAGGGCTGTTTGACCCCGGCATGACTCTCGGGTATTATCTGCCGTATTTCCGGTCATCCGATAAATCCGGACTTGTATTGCGCGACATGCTGGCCCACCAGGCAGGGCTGACAGCCTGGATTCCGTTCTGGAAAGAGGCAGTCAGGGAAAACGGCAGTTTCAGGGCAAGAACCTTCAGCACAGGTTATTCAGTGAAATATCCCGTAAGGGTTGCTGACGAACTATACATGCACAGGAGATACAGGGACGTTATTTTCAGGGAGATAAAAAAAAGTCCTTTAAGCAGGGAGAAAAAGTATGTTTACTCCGATCTTACATTTATAATTGTGCCTGAGATAATCGGGCGATTAACAGGCAAACAATGGTATGATTTTGTTACAGATTCAATATACCGCAGATTAGGCGCCCGGGATATATGTTTCAACCCCTATAAAAGGTATCCGTACGAAAGAATTGTTCCGACAGAATATGATTCTCTTTTCAGAAAACAGCTGCTTCATGCAACTGTTCATGATGAAGGGTCGGCTATGCTGGGAGGGATATCAGGTCATGCAGGCCTTTTCGCCACAGCCGGCGACCTGATGAAACTGATGGAGATGTACCGCAGGATGGGTCAATACGGAGGAGAGCAAATTATTGAGGAGAGTGTTATGCGAGAGTATACCAGAGTGCAGTTTCCTGAGAATAACAACCGCCGGGGACTGGGTTTCGACAAGCCGCTTTTAAACAATGCCTCGCTTCCGCATGAAAAAACGTATCCGACATACGGGGTGTCGCCTGAGAGCTTCGGACATTCAGGATATACAGGAGCTTTTGTGTGGGTTGATCCTGTTTATGAGATTTCATATGTGTTTCTTACAAACCGCGTGTATCCGACCAGGAATAACAACCTTATCAGCGACCTGAATATCAGAACCAATATCCTGCAGGCGGTTTATGATTCAATTATCAAAGATTAACCCTTTCGTCTATCAGAACCCTTCAGGGGTTTATGTTGTTTTGTACCGGTTGAATTTTACAACACCATTCTTTAACCTCTACGAGGTAAAAGGAGTTTTAATGATACCCTCAGCAACAATTATAAATGCCCTACGGGCAAGAAGATTACCGTGAAATAGAAAATATAATCCGGTTTTTTTAACCCTGAAATTTAAATGTGATATGTACCCCGTAGGGGTTCAACTCCTTCAGAAACAATTCTGAATTAGATTTGCTTACAGGGGCTACAATTCTTAATGTTTACAGCAAAATAAAAAATTTTAACTTGGCACTTCATAAAATCAAAACTTAAAATGAAAAATCTTCTCACTGTTGGCTTGTCTATATTATTGAATATATCCGTAATAAGACAGGCACTCCCTCAACAGTATGCCATTCCCCCGGAGCTTTTCTCCAGAGCAGAACGTACATGGTATAAGGAAACCTCATCCAGCGCTGATGTTAAAACCTTCTGTGAGACAGCAGGCCGATTAAGCAGGTATGCACATACGGAGGTATTTGGCAGGACGAAGGAAGGCAATGATCTTATTATGGTGGTACTGGCCAATCCGAAAGTGACGACACCTGCCGAAGCGGCAAAAACCGGAAAACCTGTAATATACATCCAGGGAAATATTCACGCCGGAGAAGTTGAGGGTAAGGAAGCCTCCATGCAGCTCATAAGGGAAATCTGTTTCGGTCCCAAAACGCCCCTGTTAGATAACCAGATTCTGATTTTCTGCCCGAATTTCAATCCCGACGGCAATGACAAACTCAGTGCCACCAGCCGGCCCTCACAGGACGGCAGTCCTGCACTTACAGGCATCAGAACCTCCGGGGAGGGATACGATCTTAACAGGGAGGGTATCAAGGCGGAGGCTCTCGAGACAAAAGCTTTCCTGCAAAATATTATACTGAAATGGGATCCTGCCCTGCTTATAGATCTGCATACCGATAACGGTTCATGGCATGGTTATGCTCTGAATTATGCCCCGGCATACCTCACTGCAGGGTCACCGGCGGTATACAACTATGTCAATGAAAAGATTCTGCCTTCTGTCCGGGCTTCGGTGCTCGACCGATCCGGCATACCGATATTTTCGTTCGGTTATATGAACCAGAGGCAGGGAGAGCAAACCACCTTTTCAACCTATTCTCATCTGCCACGGTATATTGTCAATTATATGGGCCTCAGAAACAGGATGGCCATTCTGAGCGAAACCTTTTCACACGACAGGTTTGAGAAGAGAGTGATGTCAAATTACCTGTTTCTTGTCTCTGTTCTGGAATATACCAATAACAACCACAGGGAGATAACCGAAACGGTAAGGAAGGCTGACGAGGAAACCGTCAGGTTGATAAGTGAACAGGGAGGAAAAATAAAGAAGGGTGTTACCTACAAAATTGAAGCTGCACCGGAAGCGATACCTCTCCTGACACGGGAAACAGAGGAATATACCGATGAAAACGGAAGAACAAGGAGAAGACCCACAGGCAGGCTTCACTGGATAAATGATGTTAAACACTTTGATCATTTTGTTCCTTCTGAGGAAGCCGTTGTTCCGTCGGCTTATGTATTTCCCGCCGAAATGGAAAGCATAGCCCTTAAGCTGAAGGAACATGGTATTTTGGTAAAAACAACAGAAAAAAGGTTCACAGCAGAGGCCGAACAATTTATAATATCGGAATATACCAGGGAAAGCAGGGCAGCCTACGGCGGTCATTACGGTGTAAAAGTCACGGGAAACTTTCTGACAAAGAAAGTTACCGTTGACAGGGGAAGTTATTATGTCGATATGAAACAGCCGCTGGCCTGGCTGGCTTTTTACATGCTTGAGCCTCAGTCGGACGACGGCCTGCTTTACTGGAACTATTTCGACGATTACCTTATAAAGAACGGCGTGGAAAAAAGAACCATTCCATACCCGGTATTGAAGGTAAAATAAAGGACGGTAGATAAAAGCAAAAAGGCAAAAGTGTTGATTCCTTTTGCCTTTCGCCTTTTACTTTTGACTTTCCATGGTGCCCAGGACAAGACTCGAACTTGCACACCGTAACCGGCACTACCCCCTCAAAGTAGCGTGTCTACCAATTCCACCACCTGGGCTGGTTTCAATTCTTTTCCTTTCCGTAGTGCCCAGACCAGGACTCGAACCTGCACATCATTGCTGACACTAGTCCCTGAAACTAGCGCGTCTACCAATTCCGCCATCTGGGCATTTACAGCTCAGGGCTCACTTTTCCTCCGCGGTATGTGCAATGGAGGAGGGCGAAGAGCTCAGAGCTTAATAAAGTTCCGAGCAGCATCATTTATGCCCGTGGCTATGAAAGCCTGACCCTGTTCGGGGATCATCAAAAAAAGAACTATGCTTAATTCAGCGGATGCAAAAGTATAATTTTTTTTTGAAAAACAATTATCCCTGAAATTATGCAGCGATATAACATCAACAGGCTGTCAATCAAAACCGAAGCTGATTTATTGAAGTATCACGGCAGAAATATTGGATTTTGTCCGGTCGTATTGAGAAAAAATATATTTTTGCGGCTGATTATTTTTGAATTTAACTTAGACAATTAAATAATGCAACTTCAAAAAAAGCAGATAAATTTTTTAAATATTTTATAATAAATTGTTTTTTTGTTAAAAAAATTCAAAAGCAGAAATGAAGATAATGAAATTCGGGGGAACATCGGTAGGAACCCCTGAAAGGATGAAGTCGGTAGTAAATCTCATCAACCAGGGAGAAAAAGTAATTGTTGTTCTCTCAGCCATGTCGGGCACTACCAATGCCCTGATAGAAATAGCAGGGATGCTTGTCTCGGGCAATAATGCATCCGCATTAAACAGGATAGAAGCACTCAGGGCCAGATACCATGATGTAATAAATGAACTTTATTCCACTCAGGAATACAGGAATGAGGCCCTGAAAATGGCCGACGAGCATTTTAATTATATAAGCAGCTTTGTCAACGGTACTTTTTCAAGGTCTATGGAAAAGTCAATTATTGCCGAAGGGGAACTGCTTTCGACAAATCTCTTCAGCCTGCTGCTGCAGGAAATGAAGATTAAATCGGAACTTATACCCGCCCTGAACTTCATGAGAATAGATAAATACGGTGAGCCCGACCTCTACTACATTACCGAGAATCTCAACAGGGAGCTTGCAAAATATCCCGACACAGACATTTTTGTCACGCAGGGGTTTATATGCCGGAACTCTTTCGGCGAAACAGATAATCTGAAGCGCGGAGGAAGCGATTATACCGCCTCGCTTGCAGGTGCTGCCATCGGAGCCTCCGAGATTGAGATATGGACCGATATAAACGGTTTTCACAATAACGATCCGAGATACGTGGATAATACATTTCCCGTAAGGCAACTGTCATTCGACGAGGCTGCAGAGCTGGCATATTTCGGTGCAAAAATTCTCCATCCTTCGACAATAAATCCCGCAAGGGAAAAAAATATTCCCGTCCGTCTCAAAAATACTATGGATCCGGCCGACCCGGGAACTATTATATCACGGGATTATGAACTGAAAGACTATAAGGCGGTAGCCGCAAAAGACGGCATAACCGCTATCCGTATCCGGTCCGACAGGATGCTTATGGCGTATGGTTTTCTAAGGAAGGTTTTTGAAATTTTCGAATCATACCGGACACCTATTGATATGATCACCACTTCCGAGGTTTCGGTGGCACTAACGATTGATAATACCTTGTACCTCAAAGAGATTGAGAAGGAACTAAGTGAACTCGGACATGTTGAAATTGAAGAAAACCAGTCGATCATCTGCATTGTCGGTGATTTCAGAACCGAGCGTACAGGGTCTGCACCGGAAATATTTGAGGCTCTCGATACTGTACCTCTCAAGATGATAGCTTACGGCGGCAGCCCTTACAGCATATCTCTTCTGATCGACACAAAAGATAAAGTAAAATCTCTTAAGCTACTGAACCAGCATTTATTTCCCGAAATTTATGGCAACTGATTTCCCCGCAGATAAGTTCAAACAATACGGAACACCTTTTTATTATTATGACACGGATGTTCTGAGGAAAACCGTGGAAACCGCATCAGCCGAAGCCGGCAAACATGGTTTTCATCTTCACTATGCAGTAAAGGCAAACGCAAACCCTGAGATCCTGAGGATAATTTCATCATATGGTATAGGTGCCGACTGCGTCAGCTGGAATGAAATACAGAGGGCACTCGATTGTGGTTTCAGCCCCGGTAAAATCGTCTTTGCAGGTGCCGGCAAATCAGATTATGAAATTGAGAATGCGCTTAAGGCAGGGATACTTTGCATTAACTGCGAATCGGTTCAGGAAATCGGTGTAATTGATTCAATTGCCGGCCGGCTGGGAATTAAGGCAGATATCGCCCTGAGAATAAACCCATATGTTGACGCCCACACTCATAAACATATCACCACTGCGATTGAGGATAGCAAATTCGGGATCCCCATGAATCATATTAATGATGCAGTGGCGGTCCTGAAAGAATCAGGAAACATAAACATGACCGGCATCCATTTTCATATAGGCTCACAGATTACCAGACTGCAGGTTTTCAAAAGCCTCTGCGCCAGGATCAATGAAATTTCAGACCAGCTTGCCCGGCTTGGTGTTGCCCTGCGGATCATAAATGTGGGAGGAGGACTTGGAATTGACTATCATAATCCTGAAACAATCCCCTCTTTCAAAGAGTATTTTGAACTTTTTAAAGAACTCCTGAAGATCTATCCGGGACAGGAGGTTCATTTTGAACCCGGAAGGTCGCTGGTTGCCCAGTGCGGATCGCTTATTTCCAGAGTCCTTTATATCAAGAACGGCGACACCTCAACCTTTGCAGTGATTGACGCAGGAATGAACGACCTTATAAGGCCGGCTCTTTACCAGGCATATCATAAAATTGAAAATATTACGTCAGCAGGAGTCAGGGCTTTTTACAATGTTGTCGGACCCGTCTGCGAATCGGCGGATATATTCGGGAAGCAGGTTGAGCTTCCCGAAACGGCAAGGGGAGATATCATTGCAATCAGGTCAGTGGGAGCATACGGAGAATCCATGGCATCGAGGTATAATCTCCGCGACCTGGCACCATCATATTTTTCCGACAGGCTCTGAAATTACAACAGTTTATTTTCCCTGTTTTCTGACAATATCCTTGCGGACATACTCAAGAAGCTTCTTATCCTCAGGATGTTTTGCAAGTAAATCTGTCCAGTAGTCTGAATTTGTCTGCTTTATCTCCTTCCTGAGAATCCACAGTCCAATCAGATTAGGCACAGTCATCAGGGCAATGGTAATGTATGAAAGCGACCATACTATTGTTGTATCGGTGAATGAGGCAATAAAGAAAGCCGCCACGTAAACAAGCCTGTAATAGATAACATATCTGGGTCCAACAAGATAAGTTATTGCCCTGTCGCCGTAATACGACCATGACACCGCAGTGGAAAATGCAAACAGGAGCAGCCCGATTGCCACAACATATTTTCCCCAGTCGCCGAGTATGCTTTTTTTGAAGGCTTCAGTTGTAAGCGGGGCACTGTGGACAAGTGATTTTCCGCTGATATATACCGAAGATGACGACGGCTGCCATTTACCGTTAACAACATTAATCTCCCCGCTGAAGGGCTTTTTCCCGTCATAAACTTTGTAATCTTCGGCTACCGACCTGGAAGCAATAAGGGTTATATTGTCTTCAATCATGCCCTCATTCACTTTAAGAGTACCGCTGAACAGCGGTAAAGCCTTGCCGTCGCGGATATATTCAACGATTTTCTGTTTCTGGTCAGGGATTTTCTCATCGTAAGATCCGGCCAGGAAGGTCATATCGGTGCTCTGAAACTGGTTGTCAACTTTTTCGTACCAGGCTCCGGATGTCAGAATGGTAAGGCCTGTGAGAGAACATATTATTATTGTATCAATGAACGGTTCGAGAAGAGCAACAAGTCCTTCCGAAACAGGTTCGGGAGCACGTGCAGACGAATGCGCAATTGGTGCTGACCCCTGTCCTGATTCATTTGAAAACAACCCCCTGTTTACACCCCTGTTAATGGCGAATGACACTGAGGCTCCGAGAAAACCGCCAACAGCAGCCGTTCCGGTGAAAACTGTGGAAAAAATGGCAATGACAGAAGGAATGATATTCTGGTAATTTGTTGCGATTACAAGCATTGCCCCGATGAAATAGAAGATAGCCATTCCCGGGACAAGCATTTCAGTTACTTTGGCAATTCTTTTTATCCCGCCTATAATAATAAGGGCAAGAACAAAAGAAAGGATAGCTCCGGTGATTATATGATTTATTCCGAAAGTCGAATAAACTGCATTCGAGATGCTGTTAATCTGGGGAAGGCTTCCTGTTCCGAATGAAGAAAGTACCGTGGCTACTGCAAAAAAAGCCCCGATTACGGCACCTGTTTTTATAATCTTACCCGATTTTGTCTTGATATTCAGCCTTTTTTTCATGTAATACATCGGGCCGCCCGAAATGGTACCATCGGGTAAAACGTCCCTGTATTTATGTGAGATTGTGACTTCTACCATTTTTGTGCACATACCAATGGCTGCCGTTACCAGCATCCAGAAAAGGGCAGCCGGACCGCCAAGATGAATGGCCAGTGCAACTCCCGCAATGTTGCCTGTTCCGACGGTACCTGAGAGCGCTGTGGAAAGCGCCTGGAAATGAGAAGTATCGCCAACATCGAGATGGTGATCATATTTCCCTCTGACAATATCAATGGCATGTCTGAAAAAACGGAACTGCGGAAATCTCAGGTATATTGTGAAGAATATTCCTGTTCCGAGAAGCAATATGACAAACCATGGATGACCGCCTATATAGCCGTCGAGCATTACGAGAAAATCATTAATCTTTTGCATCATGAAATAACCTGTATGCCAGTTTTTATTTGATTACACTTTTTTACCAGAATTTGAGAATACCCAGGCTGTAAAGAAAAACACAGGCAATTGCCACGGGCGCCAGGTACCTGACGAGAACGAGATAAACGGGAAGATATCTCGTTTTTATTTCGCCGTTGTTGGTCATCTCCGATTTAAGGATGGCCCTGCTCAGGAACCAGCCTGTGAAAATGACAATAAACAACCCGCCCAGCGGAAGCATGATATTGGCTGTAAGGTATTCAAGAATTCCGAATATATTTTTTCCAAGAATTGTGAAGTCCTTCAGACTGCCGAGAGATGCAACTGTAAGAAGACCAAGTATGGAAACGGAAACAGTCGCTATGACTGTTGCTTTTTTTCTCGGCATATTTTTTTCCTCCACAAGGAAGGCTACTATTACCTCCAGCACTGAAATTGTGGACGTAATTGCAGCAACTGCAAGAAGTATGAAAAACAAAAGAGAGAAAATATTTCCGAATGGCAGTTTATGCAATACTTCGGGGAGAACAACGAACATAAGCCCTTCTCCCGAGGCAGCCGATCCTCCGAGGGCAAACACTGCCGGGAAAATTGCCACGCCTGCTATTACAGCAACAAGTGTATCTGAAAAAACCACATACGAGGCAATCCGGGTAAGATTATCTTTTTTCCTTATATAAGAACCGTAAGTAATCAGAGTTCCCATTCCGATGCTCAGAGAGAAGAATCCCTGGCCGAGAGCCTCAAGAATCACCTTTGGGGTAATTTTGCTGAAGTCGGGCCGGAAAAGGAATTTCAATCCTTCTCCTGCTCCTTTAAGTGTCAATGATCTGATAACCAGCAGCAGAAGCAAAATAAAAAGCAGAGGCATCAGCAACTTCGTGTACCTTTCTATACCGTTTTTTACTCCTGAAATAATTATCAGGGCAGTCAGCCCCATGAAAATAAGGAACCAGAGGTAAGGCCTGAAAGGATGATCGAGAAACGACGAGAACATTGCTGTCAGTTCATCATGGCCTTTGCCGCCAAGGTTGCCGGTAACTGACTGGTAAAAATATTCAAGTGTCCAGCCGGCAACCGTAGTATAGAACGAGAGGATAAAAAATGCCGCAAGAACACCCATCAGCCCGATCAGAAACCATGGTTTACCGGGGGCCAGAAGCCTGAAAGCACCGTATGGATTCCGCTGGGTCGATCTTCCTATAATAAATTCCGATATCATCACCGGAACTCCGATTGAAACGATGAAAATAAGATAGATAAAAAGGAAAGCTCCTCCCCCGTTCTCTCCCGTTACATACGGAAACCTCCAGATGTTACCCAGCCCTATGGCCGATCCGGCTATTGCCGCTATTGCACCGAAATTAGTCGAGAAACTGTCGCGCTGACCAGAATTTTTTTCACTCATGTTTGCAAATTTTTACCTGTGCATTTAAAACAGGGGGCTAATATAAAAATATAAACTTATAAAACCTTCCAGCCTCTGTCATTTTGCTTTTGCTTAACAGTGTTTAACAGAAATACGCCTGAAAAAGGAATGAAATATTGCATATCTTTGCACCTCAAAATATTTTACTGTAAACTATGATTAAAATTACTTTTCCGGACGGTACAGTCAGGGATTACAAAGCTGGAATTACAGGTCTGGAACTGGCAAAGGATATTAGTCCGGCACTTGCAAGAGAGGTGCTTTCCGTCACGGTTAACGGCGAAGTTACCGATCTTACAAGGCCTATAAATTCGGATGCCTCAATACGGCTTCACAAGTGGGATGATGAGGAAGGAAAGCATACCTTCTGGCATTCGTCGGCCCACCTGATGGCCGAAGCTATCGAACAGCTATGGCCCGGAACAAAATTTGGTATTGGTCCGGCAATTGAAAACGGATTCTATTATGACATAGAACCGGGAAACGGCCATGAACTTACGGATGATGATCTTATCCTCATAGAAAATAAGATGAAAGAGCTTGCCTCCCGGAACCAGCCTATTGAAAGAAGAGAAGTTAGCAAGCAGGAAGCCATCGCGTATTTTACGAAAAAAGGCGATGAATACAAGCTCGAGCTTATCAGCGAACTTGAAGACGGAACGATTTCTTTTTATTCATCAGGCACATTTGTCGATCTCTGCAGGGGACCTCACCTGCCTTCAACAGAACCAATAAAGGCAATAAAGGTTCTCAGCCTTGCCGGGGCATACTGGAGGGGCGACGAGAAACGAAAGATGCTCACAAGGGTTTACGGCATCACCTTCCCGAAACAAAAGATGCTCGATGAATATCTTGCCTTTCTCGAGGAGGCAAAGAAAAGGGATCACCGCAGAATAGGGAAAGAACTTGAATTATTCACCTTCTCACCGAAAGTCGGAATGGGGCTTCCTCTATGGATGCCCAGAGGCGCTGAAATCAGAGCCTCCCTTATTAATTTTCTCACCTCCATACTTAAAAAAAGAGGATATAAAATTGTAGCCACACCGCATATAGGCAATGTGAATCTTTACAAGACATCGGGGCATTATGAGAAGTACGGGGAGAGTTCCTTCAGGCCTATTTCAACTCCGCAGGAGGGCGAACAGTTCATGCTCAAACCTATGAACTGCCCCCACCATTGCGAGATTTACAATGCGACACCTCACTCATACAAGGATCTCCCGCTCAGGATGGCCGAATTCGGAACGGTGTACAGGTACGAACAGAGCGGTGAACTTCACGGACTGACAAGGGTGAGAAGCTTCACACAGGACGACGCTCATCATTTCTGCCGGCCCGATCAGCTCAGGGAAGAGTTCAAAAGCATTATTGATCTTGTACTTTATGTTTTCAGATTACTGAACTTTAATGAATTCACTGCCCAGGTTTCGCTGCGCGACCCTGACCACAAGGAAAAATACATCGGGACCGATGAAAACTGGGAAAGAGCCGAGCGCGATATAATTGAAGCGGCGGCGGAGATGAATCTCAGTACCGTGGTTGAGACCGGCGAAGCGGCGTTTTACGGACCAAAACTCGATTTCATGGTAAAGGATGCCATAGGAAGAAAATGGCAGCTCGGCACCATACAGGTTGATTATAACCTTCCTGAAAGGTTCGACCTTACATACAACGGCAGTGATAACCAGAAGCACCGTCCCGTAATGATCCACAGAACAATCTTTGGTTCGATGGAGAGGTTTGTGGCGGTACTGATCGAAAACAGTGCAGGAAAATTCCCGCTCTGGCTGGCCCCCGATAAGGCAGTGATACTCCCGATAAGCGAAAAATATAACGATTATGCAAAAAATGTTTTGGAATTATTAAATAATTCCGATATTTGCACACTAATTGACGAAAGAAGCGAAAAGATAGGTAAAAAGATAAGGGATAATGAGTTAAAGAGGATTCCGTACCTCCTGATTGTGGGTGAAAAAGAGGAACAGACCGGAACAATATCTGTCCGCAGGCAGGGAGAAGGAGATAAGGGAACCATGAAACCGGAAGAATTTATTAAATATATAAAGGAGGAGATAAAAAGGGAGATTGCGGTATAGGAAAGGGTAAAAAACTATTTATTAACTAATTACAGGAGGAGAAGCCATAGCATTGCAGAGCAGAAATATCCACAGCCGGAATGACCAGACGGCTCACAGGATTAATAACAGAATCACCGCCCGTACTGTCAGGGTAGTCGGGGACGATATGGAACCTCAGATAATGAGTATTCAGGAAGCTATGAAACTGGCCGATGAAAAGGAGCTTGACCTGGTTGAAATCTCACCAAATTCTGATCCGCCTGTATGTAAAATAATAGATTACCAGAAGTTCCTTTACCAGCAGAAGAAGAAACAAAAGGAGCTTAAGGCAAAAGCGACAAAGATAGTCGTGAAGGAGATCAGGTTCGGACCCAACACCGACGAGCATGATTACAACTTCAAGCTTAAGCATGCGATAAAGTTTCTTGAGGAGGGTGCAAAAGTAAGGGCATATGTCTTTTTCAAGGGCAGATCCATACTTTTCAGTGAACAGGGTGAGGTTCTTCTGCTGAAATTCGCGAATGACCTTGAAGAATACGGAAAGGTTGAGCAACTCCCGAAACTTGAAGGAAAAAGAATGTTTTTAACTGTTACACCAAAGAAGAAAAAATAACAAATAAAAAAAACGAGATGCCGAAAGTGAAGACAAATCCGGGTGCAAAAAAGAGGTTCACCCTCACCGGAACAGGGAAAATAAAACGTAAACATGCTTTTAAAAGTCATATTCTGACAAAAAAATCCACCAAGAGAAAAAGAAATCTCACATATTTCGGACAGGTGGATAAGGCAGACGAAAAAAATATCAGGCTTTTGCTTGGTTTAAAATAAATTATTATTAACCGGGATACAGGGCATCCAAGCTTTCGGTAAAGCCGGAACGCCCGTATCCGAAAAATGAAATGCTATGCCAAGATCAGTTAATTCGGTTGCTTCACGCGCAAGAAGAAAGAAAGTATTCAAACAGACCAAAGGTTATTTCGGGTCGAGAAAAAATGTCCTGACGGTTGCCAAAAACACCCTCGACAAGGCGTTAAACTATTCATACCGCGACAGGAGAGCCAAAAAGAGGGAATTCCGTGCGCTCTGGATTCAGCGAATAAATGCAGGTGCCAGACAGTACGGTATGAGTTATTCCGAATTTATCGGAAAACTGTCGCAGAAAGGAATTGCCCTTAACCGCAAGACACTGGCCGACCTGGCAATGAATCATCCTGAGGCTTTCAAGGCCGTGGTTGATAAAATCAGGTAACAGGGAATCATTTTACAGGCTTTCAATAACTATCCGGCCGGAACTGAATAATCAGTACCGGCCGGATTATTTTATTATTTATTTCCCTGTAATCAGGACATTATAAGCGGGAATTTCTAAGGAAATGTTTAACGGGCTTTCATGAACAGTCTTCCCCACCTGATTTTACGTAATCCCTTGTTGTCCTTGTCGATTGACAACCAGATGAATTTGGGTTTTCCTACGATATGATCTTCCGGAACAAAACCCCAGTAGCGCGAGTCGGCTGAATTATGTCGGTTGTCGCCCATCATCCAGTAATAATCCATCTTAAATGTATACCGGTCTGTTTTTTCGCCATTGATATAAATGTCCGCGCCTTCAATTTTAAGGTCATTATCCTCGTAAACGTCAATTATACGGTCGTAAAACGCTATATTTGAAGTATCTATCTTAACCGTGACTCCTTTTTTCGGGATCCAGAGAGGTCCGAAATTGTCCTCGTTCCACTTCAGGTTCGATTTGTAGGGAAAGATGTACGGTGCAAACTCGCCCTTGCGTGCAAGAACCCGCTGCACGTCCGATACATTTGAGAAGGTTTTCAGCTTCTCGGCATTTTCTGTGGTAAGGGGCATTATGTACGCTGATCCGGCAAAATACTGATAGTCGGAGCGGGATATGCCAAGGCGCTCAAAAGCTTTCGGGTTAATTGTTGTTCCGTTCGTCTGAACCGCCCAGGTGGTTTGCTGTGTTTTTAATTCCGGTAACTTTTCCCCGTTGATATATACTGTCCCATCATCAATATAAATTGTATCTCCGGGTAAAGCAATGCATCTCTTAACATAGTTGTCTCTTCTGTCGACCGGTCTGTATACAATATTATATCTTTGCCAGATTTCTTTCCTGGCTTTTTCGAGAACGGTTTCGTAAGGTTCTGCTTCAATTCCCTGGTAATACCTGCTCTGAATCATTTCGCGGGCGGTCCTCCTTACAATTTCATAATATGCGGTAGCCTGGTCTTCAAGTACAACCGTATCACCCGCGGGGAAATTGAATACAACAGCATCTCCCCTTTCCACTTTCCCAAAGCCCTTAAGTCGCTTGTAGGGCCAGTAGATAATATCAGACCACGACCTTGTTTTAATAACCGGCATGGTGTGCTGGGTAAATGGAAAGGCTACGGGTGTGTTTGGCATACGCGGACCATAAGCCACTTTGCTCACGAAAAGATGATCCCCGATAAGAAGTGACTTCTCCATCGATCCGGTCGGAATCCTGTAATTCTGAAAAAGAAAAATATTGATCAGTGTAACTGCAACAACTGCGAAAATCAGAGCATCTATCCACTCTACCACGGCACTGTTCTTACCGTTACGCTTCTTCCAGAAAGTCCAGTTTACCTTCCCGGAAATATAGATATCAAATATTACGGGCAGTCCGAGCAGAAACCAGTAGTTGCCAATCCAGATTACAACCAGAAGATAAATAATAACAGCAATTCCAAACTTTAGATAATTCCCTGAAAAGTATTTCAGCATAATTGTTTTTTTAAGTCAGCAAAAGTAAAAATTATTATCAGAAACCCAGCACATCGGCCATTGTAAAGACACCTCTGCGCGTTCTGATAAATTCTGCGGCAATTATCGCGCCAAGCGCCAGTCCCTTTCGTCCTTTCGACTCATGCCTTATGGTGATTGCATCAATCTCAGAATCCCATGTCACTACATGTATTCCCGGTACACTTCCTTCCCTGACCGAGGTGATGGGGATGGAGTTGTTTTTACTGTTTTCCGCATTGCACCAGCCCTCAAAGTAAGGATGATGAGCCTTAATCCCGTCGGCCAGAACTATCGCCGTACCGCTTGGAGCGTCAAGCTTTTTGACATGATGTATCTCTTCTATTGCCGGGCGGTATTCCTTCTGCCCTGCCATCAGGCGCGCAAGCTCGGAATTGATCCTGAAAAGGATATTGACTCCTATGCTGAAGTTAGATGAGTGAATAAAAGAAGTTTCGTATTTCCTGCACAGTTTCACCACTTCATCATAATGCTTAAGCCACCCCGTGGTGCCTGAAACAACGGGTATCCTCATTTCCAGTCCCTTAACAATGTTTCTGAATGCCGTATCAGGTGTTGTGAATTCAATTATGACGTTGGCATCCGCAAGCTTAACGGGTGTAAAGTCATCCTGGTTCTCAACATCTATCCTGACAACCACTTTATGTCCCATTTTCAGGGCCATCTCTTCTATTTCATGGCCCATCCGGCCATACCCTACCAATGCAATATTCATAACGACAAGTTTCTGCTAAAATATGTGTTTTTTTAATATCTTGCCCTGCATATCAAATTCAGCATAATGAAAAGAATATTCATCATTCTGCCAGTAATATCAATGACAATGTTAAACTCATGCAGTCAGAGGGAAACCGCAGACCTGATTATAATCAATGGCAAGGTCTTCACCGTTGATGCATCAAATCCGTCTGCGGAGGCTGTTGCGGTAAAGGGAGAAAAAATTATTGATGTGGGAAATTCTTCCAGGATAAGGAAACTTTATTCCGGTGAAAAAACGGTAGTTATAGATGCCGGCGGAAGGCTTGTCATCCCCGGTTTCAACGACGCCCATATCCATTTCGGGCCGCTGGATCCCGATTACATAGAATTGCGGTATATATCCGACCCTTCCGTTATAACCTCTAAAGTGGCCGCGCAGGTGGCAAAATCGAAACCCGGCCAGGTTATCAGGGGCGGACACTGGGACCACGAGATGTTTACAGACAGGCAATGGCCTGCAAAGGAACTTATCGACAAGGTGTCTCCCGACAACCCGGTTATTCTCAGCCGGGCCGACGGGCATTCCGTGCTTGTAAACAGTTACGTGCTTAAAAAATCGGGTATTACAAAAAACACTCCCGACCCTCCCGGCGGGGAGATTCAGAGAGACCCTGTTACAGGCGAACCGACAGGAATACTGAAGGACAACGCCGAGAACCTGATTAAAACAGGAGATGTAAAAACCGTTCTTACACCTGAGGAAATGAGGGAAAAGACCCGTCAGGGGTACCTGCTGGCACTCCGCGAAGCGGCAGAGTACGGAGTCACAAGTGTTCAGGTGCCCGGATATGCCGATTTCAATGCATATACTAAACTGAAAGAAGAGGGCCTGCTTACCTGCAGGATAGACATCGGTCAGCCACTTACCGGAGACACGGTAAAGCTTAAAAGTTATCTTGAGCAGGCCGGAAAATATCCCCGGGAATCGGATTGGATAAGGTTCGGTTACCTTAAGGCATTTATTGACGGCTCGATGGGATCGGGCACAGCCCTAATGTTTGAGCCCTACAGCGACGAACCCGGCACATCGGGACTTGCCATGTGGCCTACGGATGTTTTTGAGGACATGGTACTTAAGGCCGATAAATTGGGTTTCCAGATCGGGGTTCATGCCATCGGCGACAAGGCAAATTTCATAGTCCTTAATGCTTTTGAGAAGGCTTTGCAGTCGAACGGCCGCCGCGAAAGCCGTCACCGTATAGAACATGCACAGACACTGCAGCAAAGCGACATACCAAGGTTCGCCCGACTTGGGGTGATAGCATCCATGCAGCCGTCCCACTGCTCAACCGACAAGAATTTTTATGAGAAAAGGGTCGGTCCTGAACGCAGCAAGGGAGCATATGTATGGAGAAGCCTCCTGGATAACGGAGCCATCCTCGCCTTCGGAACCGACTACCAGGTTGAGCCGATTAACCCCGTTGAAGGTCTTTATGCCGCCGTTACACGCAAAAACAAACAGGGCGAAGAGGGGGATGGCTGGTTCCCTGAACAGAAACTGACAATGGAAGAAGCAATAAAATACTATACATGGGGAGCTGCATACGCCCAGTTTATGGAAGACAGGAAAGGAATGATCAGGAAAGGTTACCTGGCAGATATAGTCATCACCGACAGGGACCTGCTCACAATACCTGAAAATGAAATAATGAAAACAAGGGTTGATTATACCATTGTCGGAGGTAAGGTTGTGTATGACAGAAATCAGGTGGCAAATGGAGAAAACAGGAATTAACGGTAAGTTATAGGAAGTGAACGTGCCTGACTGCCGTAAATAGGGGGGCGTGATTTCATCGTACAGTACTGCATCCGGAAACACTTTCGGCCTGTTTTTGTTATATTGCTGTTAATAAAATTCTTATGAACCGTCGTGATTTTCTCAGGGCTTCTGCGCTGGCGGTGCCTGCGCTGAGTATTTTTCCTGCCGATCTCTCATCTGTTGTGAGGGAGCAGCGACCGGGGCAGATGGAAAAGCGTTCGCTTGGGCGAACAGGTGCAATGCTTTCAGTAATAGGTTTCGGAGGTATTATTGTAAGGGATGTTACCGCCGAAGAGGCATCAGCATATGTTAAGATGGCTATAGATGCCGGCGTGAATCATTTCGATGTGGCGCCGTCGTACGGCAATGCCGAAGTGATGCTGGGTCCGGCGCTTAAACCCTACAGGAAGAATGTTTTTCTATCGTGCAAGACCCAGAAGCGAACGAAGGATGAGGCACGCAGGGAACTGGAGCAGTCGCTGAAGAATCTTCGTACCGACCATTTCGATCTTTACCAGCTGCATGCAGTAACAACCATGTCGGATGTAAATACCATACTCGGCAAGGGTGGAGCGCTGGAGGCGTTCCTGCAGGCAAAGAGCGAGGGGCTTATTAGGTTCATCGGCATGTCGGTTCATTCGGAAGAGGCCGGTATGGCGCTCATGGAGGCATATGATTTTGACACAATTATGTATCCGCTGCATATTTCGAGCTGGCATGCAGGAACTTTTGGTCCGCAGTTGCTCGACATGGCGCATAAGAAGGGTATGGGGATCATCAGTCTGAAGTCGATGGCGAAGGGTCCATGGCCGCAGGGCGCCGACAGGTCAAAATATCCGAAGTGCTGGTACGAACCATACACCAGCGAGGAAGATATCAGGACGGGGCTTCGTTTTGCCCTCTCCCACCCCATCACCGACCTTATGACCTCAGGACAGGGTGAGCTGTTTAAGATTGCCCTGGGCCTGCGGGATCAGCTGACTCCTTTATCCTCCGGGGAGGTGGAAGCCATTAAACTGAAAGGTGCTGCCATGGAGCCGCTGTTCAGGTATCCGTCGGCGGAATCGGTGAAGTAAATGAGGCATGAGGTACAAGGCATTTGGAGTGAGGAATGAGTAATGAGGGATGAGGAGAAATGCCGAGCTAAACGAGGCGCAAATGACCATAAATAAACGGCACGCGCCTGCCCGCCGTACTGCCTTTCGGCATACATGCGGGGATTAACGATAATCCATGTATACCGGGAACACGGATTGACTAAGGTCAACAACACTTGCGCCGGGAACGAAGGTTGCGTTTCTAAATAAGCCTCCCGTCCCGGCGCAAGTGATTTCCTTTTACGTTTTGATTTACCAGCAATCCTGCCACACGGTACCGTCGAAAACTCTTAGTTTTTTCGTAGTCGAATCAAAATAAATATCTCCTGCCTGAGCACTTGAAGGTTGTGTTCTGGGTGTTAAACTAAGAAGATCCCGTACTGTAACTCTGGCATTCAGTCTGAGGAGATCTTTATCAAATTCACCATATATCAATGCCTCTGTGCTTCCGGCATCAGAATTTTCAATTATCAGTTTTTCAGATGCGCCTTCTGCTTCATTAGCCCCTGCATAATTTCCAATGAAGATATTTTTATTGCCATTCATTACATAGGCTCCGGCCATTTGTCCAATATACACATTATTATTTCCGCCCATGTTGCCGGCACCAGCTAAATATCCAAAAAATGCATTGTAATTGCCCGTAGTATTGTTTTCACCGGTGTGTGTCCCATAAAAAGCATTGCCCCACCCTTCAGTATTATTTTCACCAGCTTGCAGACCTAAAAAAGTATTTTGCCCTCCTGTTGTATTCAATCTGCCTGCAAACATGCCTATGAATAGATTGTTACTGCCTGATTTATTTTGATTTCCTGAATGACTACCTATAAAAATATTTTGTATTCCTGTTTCATTAAGTTCTCCCGACCCTGCTCCAATCATTATATTATGACTTGCATTAATGCTTGAAGTTCCCGCCCATGCTCCTATCAAAACATTATAATTACCTGACTGATTAGAAAATCCCGCTTCGTAACCCAGAAATACATTATTAATTGCTGAAGTACTCTTATTTCCTGCTTTTGTACCCACATAGACGTTTGAACTTCCGTTTGTGTTTGATTCTCCGGCCATATATCCCAAAAAAACATTTTCCGAACCGTAGGTATTTGAGAATCCTGTCTGATGACCTAAAAATACATTATAGAAACCTTCATCATTGTTACACCCTGCTTTATTACCGATAAACACATTGGCGTCACCTCTTAAATTTGAATATCCTGCATAGTTGCCAATAAAAACATTGTAAGTTCCAATAGTATTAGAGTAGCCGCATCTGTTTCCAATGAATACATTTGCCGCGCCTCTGTCATTTGAATATCCACTCATTGTACCTATGAAAACACATGAATCACCACGGGTACTTTTATATCCGGCCATGGTACCAATAAAGACATTCTTTTTCCCGTAATCATTGTTTTTTCCGGCTCTGTCTCCGATAAAAGTATTTTCAAAGGCAAGGTTTTCATATCCGACCGAATCTCCAACAAAAGTATTACTATACCCGTTTATGTTTTTGTATCCCGTAAAAGACCCAAGAAAAGTGTTATACAATCCTGTAATATTGGAAAATCCGCTTTTATAACCTACAAATGTGTTATAATCGCCTGAAGTGTTGGAATAACCGGTCTGATAACCGAGGAAAAGGTTTCCTGTTCCTGTGGTATTGCTGAATCCGCTCTGGTATCCAAGAAAAGCATTGCTTCCTCCTGATGTGATATTTTTTCCGCTCTGGAATCCCATTATAGAGTTATATATACCATTTGATAAACTGGTACCAGATTCATGTCCAATGAAATAGTTTTCGGGTGTAAGAGATGTAAATGGATACGGAACACCTTTAGATTCATCAAAACTTCCAATTGCAAATCCTCCCTTAACCCCTTTTGAAGCTTCTTTTACATAAACTCTCGTGCTGTCAGGTGTAACTCTAAGATATTCTTCACCTGCAGCTTTCGATTCATCAAAACTGCCAATGGCAAATCCACCTTTAATTCCCTTTCCTGAATAATTATCGAGATATATCCTTACGCTGTCGGGACTCACAAGCAGATAATCTTTTGTGAGCGCCTTTGTGGGGTCAAAGCTCCCTATGGCAAAGCCTCCCTTAACGCCTTTATTAAGGGGATCGTCGTAAATATATGCCCTTATGCTGTCGGTGGAAACCACGAGCAAATCCCTTTCGCCTTTTGATGTGTCAAAACTGCCTATGGCAAATCCACCTTTCTTACCCTTAGCATCTCCGTCACTCACATAAGCACGTACCCCCTCATTATACACAGCAAAGACAGTCCTTCCGTTTTTATTCTTCACCTCAAAGAGTGGCTCTTCCATACTGGTTGTCTCACCTGCCACTGTTAATTTTTTAACAGAACCGGTGAGTTCCTCTGCCGCCATTGAGTATGGTACAGCCCACAGTTGTGATACTCCCATCTCCTTCCATCCGTTGTAATCTATCTCGGTTTTAATGTATTTTGGAGTAACACTCCAGTCAATATCTGCAAAAGTTGCTGCAGTGCCTGCCTGTCTGGTTCCCTTTCCGACAACAAGGGTAAGCATGCCAAAGTCGTTGGTTGTTACCGATGAGTGCAACTCCTGCCAGAAGATTGTACCGCCTGTT
>JARKQN010000091.1 GCA_029974835.1 Bacteroidales bacterium | reverse complement strand
TATAGCAAAAAGAATTGAAAAAAGAAGAGAGTATAAACAATGGGATTGTAAGAAGTTCTTCGGAAGAGTGGCAGGAACCGTCTATACAACCGGGATGCGGTTTCCGGACAAAGATGTGACAGTTCCGTACCGCCAGCATCTGATAAAAACTTTAATGACATTGAATAAATGTCCGCCCGCAAAAAGGAGGAATCCTCCCAATGGTGAATTCACGGGATGAACGATAAATATCACAAAAAGATAAGCGATCAATACCTGTATTATCAGAATCAGAACAATTGCCGAAATATTAATCAGGAACCCTGATGAAAGGGATTTTATCCCTTTGCCAACCGCACTTATGATACCAGATTTACCATCCGAAACAATCATGGATCTTGAAAAATCAGCCACTGAAATTACCATTACTGCCGCTATGGAATATACCGCCAGTGAAATGAAGATGATGATATTTCCCATGGTACTGTATCCAATCGCCGACGGAACAGCTACAAGCAGGAGGGCCAGGAAGAACAGAACGGCAACGGTAAGGAGGTTTATCCCGAAGAATTTCCGGAAGAATAAGGCTGCATCACCGAAAAATGACCGGCTGTTTGTGAATTCACCGGTTTTGACCGCGCTGTAAAATCCTCCTGTAAAAAAGGCATTAAGCAGAAATATAATGAACAGAGCCAGAAGTGTTCCGGAAATAGCAAAAGAGCCAACCTTATCGAATCCTGCACCGCTGTTTGAAATAATATCCAGAGGGAAACCATCACCGAGTCTCCCGGTAACAAGGCTTGAACCCAGGATTTTTTTCACTGAGGTTTTCAGAGGGAAAAAAATCAACGAAACGGTGAGTGCCGAAACCAGCCAGAATGCAACAACCCATCGCCAGCACTTCAGCGAACTATGCAAACCTGTCTTAATATGTTGAAACATCTTCACAATTAATCAGATTATTACGAAATCCATAAAGAAAATCATAATTGAAAATATCCTTCTGAAGAGCCTTTTCAGCGGTTTGCGGTCAGGCCTCTCCGCCATGGAGTTGTTGATGAAATTAATATCCATCTGGTTCTTATATTCCAGATCGATCTTCACCTGTGTCACTTTTCTTTTCCCCGTGTATCTGAAATCTTTCACCCTGCTTTTGCCATCCCATTTTTCAAGTATCTCATCTCCGTTGTCGAACCGGATCAGAACTTCTACGGGAAGCTGTATCTCTCCGTCGCGCTGCAACTGAACGACTGAATAGTTGAGAGTGTCGGGCATTTTTTTTCTCTCAACAAAGAATGAAGAATCGGGTTGTATTGAAAGCCCCTGAAATTCTTCGGCTTTCCTGTTTATTATGTTGATTACTTTATAATCGCAGATGCCGGTACCGAAAATAGTCTGTTCAAAGAACCAGTTAAGATCTGATCCGAAGCGGTCGCCGTGCATTTTCAGAACCGTGGCATTTACAACATCGATAAAATCTCCGGCCGAAGGATGCCTGAAGGCCCATCTCCTGTAATACTCCCTGAACACCTCGTTCATTGTCTCTTCACCAACCATGCCTGTGAGAGTATGCAGGATGGCAGCGGCCTTCATGTACGACATCATGCTGTAGGTGCCATGCGGGTAATTCCAGGAATAACCTGCATTGCTTGCCGCCTGTCTCGACGGTGAAGCTATGTATGACGAACGGGCCATCGATTTATCGGATATTTTAAAAAGAGGATGGTTTATTATTCCCGCATTACCGTAATAATGATCCATTATTCTCTGTTCCCAGTACGAATTTATTCCTTCGTCGAGCCATGGTTCCTCAAATTCATTTGTTGCAATAATTCCCATAAAGAAGGCATGTCCGAATTCGTGGACAGTAACCATTTCGGGTAAAAGAATATAATCAGGAATTCCGGGTACCGACATTGAGGTGAAAAGCGTGGTATACTCCATGCCGCCGGCGCCTGTTCCCATCACGGGAGGGTCGGCAAAAGTCAGGTAATTCCACGGGTAGGGGCCGACATTCTCTTCAAGATATCCGAGCGCATATTTTACAGCCGTAAAATGTCTCTCAGCAAGATTCGATTTTTCCGCCGGCAGCAGAAGCTTAATATTAACATGTTTCCATGTATCCGTAAAGACTTTGTAACCCGGCCATGCTGTCCATGCGAAATCAACAATATCCTCTGCTCTCGTCCTTACGGTTTTTGTTCCGTCGCCGTTATCCTCTTCAGCCAGGGTAATTCCGCCCGACCCTACTACATAGCCGGCCGGAACAGTGATATTCACTTCATACACACTGTGGTTTGAATAGAATTCTGAATTTGCATGGAACTGGTGGCAGTTCCATCCTCCTTCCCTTCTGCCCCTCATGCCCGGAGGTTCGTAAACTCCGAATTTCGGGAACCATTGTGCAACAAAGAAAAAATCCTTACTGTATCCTGTACGGGTAATATCGGAAGGCAGTTTGCTTTCAAACTCTGCTTCGAGAAAGAGTGTATCTTTCCCTGCAACAGCCTGAGGCAGTATGATCCTTGCTACGCTTCTGTCATCAGGATTGTCGTCATCCGGACTGACATATTTCATTGCCGGCAGGAGGTTGTTTCCGCGGCGGTCGGTCAGTGATTCTATTTTCACCCATCCGAGATCGTCTGGTTTGGAGCCGGGCGACCCGCCCTTTTCCCGGTAAAAAGTTGTTTTATTGCTGCTGAAGGCATTAAGGTACAGGTGCAGCCAGATATCCGGAACAGAATCATCCGTAACATTGACCCAGTAAGCCTTCATTTTACCGTTTACGGTTTTTGCCTGCGGATCGAGTACCGCATCTATACTGTAACCGGTAATTCTCGGGCTTAAGGGCGATGAAACCAATACCTGTGATCCTGCCCTAACGGGTATCACAAGCAGGGCCAATAATATCAGATATTGTGATTTCATCAGGGCCTGCTGCCCGTTGGAGTTATTGCTTCTCCTTAACGGCTGTTAACGGTATTTCGCCATCGGGTGACAAAGCGGCTCCGGTTATTTTTGAATCGCTTTCCATTTTGAGCTTTATGACAATATCTGCCCCTTCCACATACAGGTTAAGCCTGATGGAATCATTCGCAACCTTGACACCTTCGAGCGGAATTTTGTAATCGCTGCCCGTGAAGGATATGAAAGCCGAGTATTTTCCCTCCGCAAACACAAACTCCATTATGCCGTTATTATATCCCTCCGGAGCATAAGGCGCATCAAATTTCCATTTCCCGACAGGGTCAAACTTCGGCTTTTGGGTCTGTGCCGTCAGTGCAACAGTAATGCAAACCAATAATACTGAAAGCAATAAAATCTTTTTCATAAGTTTTCCCAGGTATGATTTACCATTAAAAATAGTCAAATTTTTATTATTTACATTGAATGTTAAAATATTTTAAAAATTGCCTTTTTGACTAATGAACAACAATCCTCAATGTTACTTAAGGTAATTTATTATAATATTGCGCAAATTTTTCTGATGTATTTAAAAAATAGAACTATTCTGATTGTCGCGCTGGCATCCGTTGCAGCATCAGTTTACAGTCAGATCGACATGACGATAGGTTACAGGAGGGCCACTGCAGAGGTCACAAGCGAGATACCCGTTTTCGTAGAAGAGCCTTCCGGGACAGGTTTTTCAACCACCGGCCTGTCGGGCAGATATCCGGCATACAGAATTCCCGCGGAGGAAATCAGGGTTTTATTTCCCGATCTCAGCCAGGCAGTAGATACAGTAGGGATATTATGGTACCTGAGGCCTGAAAACTATTCACAGAGAGGAGAAGTCAATATTATTATAGTTGCTATCGGGCAGGATAGTTCAAAGACTTACTACATCGACAACAATAACGACAGGGTATTTGCTGACAATGAGGAGAAGTTCAGTTTCAGTCCGGATGTTGAAAAGAGAGTCCTCGAAATTAAGGTTCTCGGCAACTACTATAACTATACATTCATGAATCCCGACTATAATCCTGTCAGGAAGACGGGAAAAAGCCTTAAGGAATACTCGGTTTTGTGGCGCAATTATAACAGAAGACCCTCTTTCTCATTTTTATTTTCCATGACAACAGGAGGGGGTAAGGCTCAGTTGTCATTACAGCCCGTTGAAGGCAGTATCCGTCAGTACAGTTATAATGCAAACATAGTCGGATGCCTCAAACCCTCTGCAGGAATAGATTTTGCCTGGTTTAACTTTCACGTCGCCGGTCTGGCGTCTTTCGAAAGGCTGCAGTATGATGAGACAGTCATGTATGCTTACGGAGAAAATTTCAGGGGAAGGTATTACGACAGGGGGACATGGCCCTCTGCCAAGGTTCATGCAGGAGTCTCCGCAAGTTATGATTTCAGGATCTGGTCTCTTTATGTATCTCCGGTAGCGACCTATTCAAAGCACTGGATTCTGGATAAGAATAAGTTCGACAGGTCAGTGCCCGTCGGTCCTGATGCAGTATATAAAGACTCATATACATGGGAAACCGGGGCAAGGCTGAAATTGCCCGTTTCTGAGAGGACGGTGCTTTTTATAAATTATGTTTATTCAAAATCGTGGTTCGATGCCACCGACTTTCTGCCTGAATATGTTGAAGGCAGCTATTCGGTCGACTATAAACAGAATTATTTCGGATTCGGGGTGCTGTACCGTTTCCTGACTTTCTGATTCAGATCAGCATCCTCCGGCGGCCTTTTTCTTTTTTGCAACCGGTTTAATGGCCGGCTTAAGGCTTGGCCCTGCTGCCTGATCCTGCGTATCCTTAACCTCTGCGTCTCCTCCCAGGGCCATCCCCGCGCCCTTCCTCAGATCATACCTGAGAAATTCTTCATCAGAACTGACAGAAGATGGTTTCTGAGGATTCAGAATAGTTTCGTACCAGTAATTAAGTCCGCCCTCCAGTACGTAGTTGTTTGTATAACCTAATTGTCTTGTAATCATCCACGCCTCATTTGCTGCAAGTGAACCATTGGAATAGAATACATTCATTTTAACATCCTGGTTCAGAATATCGGCATATTCCTCCGACAGCAGATCGGTGAGAGGTATGTTTATTGCGCCGGGAAGGCTGTATTTCTCAAACTCCTGCTGACTTCTCACATCGATAAGCCTCAGTGTGGGGTCCTTTTTGATCAGCATATCCGCTATCACTTCGGGAGAAACAAACTGAGTGCGCTCCGCCACTTCTGAAAGCAGTTCGGGGGCGGTGAGTTTGTAAGGAACGGTTTTATTCTGAGGAACCGCGGCAATTACAAGTCCCAGAGGAATGATAATCAGTGCAAGTAATACTCTTGGATTCATATCTTTTCATTTTAAATAATTTCTCTAATACTCTTCCCTCGGAAATTTCTTTTCAACAATTTCTGCCACCCAGAACATTGCCAGGGCGGCAAGAATCAACAGAAGGGCAAAGAATCCGTCAGACATCTTCAATGCGGTGCTTATTTTCGGATCGCCCCTGAATGCAGCCATATAAAGCCCTTCAAACCAGTTAAATCCCGCCGCGAACAGCGCCACCCCGATAAAGAGCCCTGCTATAAAAACCATTGCATCGATTTTTCCGATTGATGCACCGCAGAAGCTCGTACCGGGGCAGTAACCGCCGAGAATAAATCCTCCGCCCATAATGATCCCGCCTACAATTGCAGAAGTCACATAAAGGGGGTTTATATATACCAGGCTAAGGTCTATCCAGCCGAAAAGACTGAACAGAAGAAGCCCGGTCATAGCTGTAATTGCAGCCGTGAAGAATACTTTCAGAACAACCATGTCATAACCGTAAAACACTCCTGCAAGCTTTCTGCTTGATGAAAAACCGGAAGCTTCAAGTACATATCCGAATCCTATGCCTATCAGAAATGCAAAAAACAGGTTTGTATTTTCAGATATTATTTCATTTACTGCCAGTGGTCCCATAACTCAGTTATGTTAAGTTCGTTAAATTAAATCCAGTTCTTTCTGAAGAAATATGCAAGGGCAAACCCGGTTCCGAATATTGCCATCATTGTGACAAACCCGCCAAGCGACAGGACAGCCATCCCGCTCAGTGCGGCTCCGCTTGTGCAGCCTCTGCCAAGCTGCGATCCGAAACCGAAAAGTATTCCGCCTGCCAGTGCAAATATCAGACGCCTGCGCGATGTGATTTTCGGCGAATGCTCCACTTTCAGTTTGAGCCGGCCCGAGAGTGCCCCTGAAAGAAATCCGCCGACAATTACCCCTGCCATCTGGAACACCAGCCAGTTCTTCATAGGATTTCCCTTGTGTGACTCCATATACTCTTTCACAAAACCCGACTTTTCAGCGGCCGACGGGGCGACGGTTGTCGTTGCCGTTACAATGACACTCTTTACTGCCCCGCTTGCACCGAGCCCCCTTCCGGCAATAAAGTTTGCGGAAAGAAGAACAAGTCCCAGCAGCACCCCTCCCAGATAAGGATTCAGGTATTTTTTACTCCTGTCTTTTTTTATCTCATTCATAATCAATATGTAATTTAAGAAATATCAATAAAGCCACCGGCTTACCTGCCCGGCGTATACAATTATAAATCTCAGCATAAAACTGCCGAACAATACCAGAATTACAGGTATAAGAACCGGTATGTGATACCTGTTAAGTTCAAGGATTTCAAGCAGAGCCGGAAATAAAAGTCCGAGTATCACAACAAAAATCCAGAAAGGGGCAGTATACTCACCGCCGAGAAAAAGGCGGGCTGCCTCAATCTGAACCTGTGTACTGGCAAGGAAACCCATAAACATATGGACAATCAGGAAGAGCTCTACAGCAATTATCACCAGATCGATGCGTGAGAAATATTTCCTTTCCTCAGGGTTCCGGGCGAAAAGAATTATCGTTGCCGCACCGGCCGATAACCCCGATGCCAGGAACAGAGGTCCCAGTATTGATGTGTTCCACAGCGGCCTTGCATTGAAAGCCGAAAGCAGTATGCCCGTATAGATACCCAGAATAAGGGAATAAATGAGAATTACCCAGGCCAGCACTTTTTTATACCTGTTGAAAAACTCCTCAAGCCACTTCAGCCATTTGTATTTCCAGTCCCAGGAAGGTATTATATCCCTTATGTGAAGCGCCGACCATATGAATGAGGCCGGTGTGATGACCATCAATGTCCATGCTCCCCACGACATTGGCGACTGGAGCTTAATATTGAAGTAAAGTTGCCAGAAATAGAGTTTATGCCTGAGATCGTAAAAGAGTGCGATAAGACCAATCACAAGGAGTATAGGTGCCAGGAATGGTGCCAGTCTCACGGCGGCAGGATATTCCTTCTCCTTTCCCCTTATGTAATAAAGAGAGGCGAAAAAGAGGATGCCGGCTGCCATACCCCCAAGGAAGAGATAGAGAGGAATAGGCCACTCCCAGATACGGAGGTGAGGATCCACCATTGGATTCATTCGCCCGCTGACAATTACTTCTTCATTCATATTTTATTGTTTTATCAGACAAGAAAATAGAGTTCCGGCCGGGTTCCGGCTTCAGGAATAAGTGTTTTCCACTTTCTTTTTTTCAGAATAACCGACACCTCGCTTCCGGGATCGTCAAGATCGCCGAAATAGAGGCATTTGGTCGGGCATACTTCAACGCATGCCGGTTTCATCCCTTTTTCGAGCCTGTGGTTGCAAAATGTACACTTGTCAACGTAGCCGCCGGGATGAGGATACCTGGCATCATAAGGACATGAGGCAATACAGGCACCGCACCCTATGCATTTAACGGAATTTACCAGCACAATTCCACCCTTTATTATATGGCTTGCACCGGTCGGACAGCATCTTACGCATGGGGCATTGCTGCAATGGTTGCATCTTTCCGAGCGTATTTCCATCTCAAGCTGCGGATAGGTACCGTCATTTACCTCAACAATCCAGTCGCGGCAATAACCGATCGGAACCTTGTTTTCAGTCTGGCACGCAACTACACAATCGCTGCATCCGACACATTTCCTGGTATCAACAGCCATAGCATACCTCATGCTCCAAGGCCCTCCTCTGCCTCACCTGTAACAAATGTTACAAAATTTGATCTCATTCCGGTACCACCCATAATCGGATCAGTTTTCACATTGGTAATCAGTTGTGTATCGCTTGCACCCCTGCCGTAAGCACGGGTCAGCTTCCTGTTTGCATGTCCGAATCCGTGTACAATATAAACCGAATCCCACCGTATCCTCTCGGTAACGCGAACCTTTACAGGGAAGTCGGAGACCACTCCGTCCTGGTTTTTCAGCTTAATATACTGGTCGTTTGTTATCCCCCATTCCTTTGCAACCTTTGGATTTATCCAAACACTGTTTTCTTCCATAAGGTCGGTAAGGTAAGGGTTATTAATTGTCCGGCTGAAAGTATGCATCGGCGCCCTGCCGTAAATGAGCCTGTAAAAACCTTCAGGAGGTTCTTCGTGTGCAGTATAAACCGGCAAAGGTTCAAATCCTGCATCTTCGAGATATTTTGAATACAGTTCTATCTTCCCTGAATCGGTGGGAAAAGAGATATCGTCACCATCTTTAAAATAAATATCATCTGCCTCTCTTTCGAAATTTTTTACCCCGATTCTTTTCATCTCGTCAAGCGATGAACCGACCTGTTTAAGCTGCCAGTCGAGCAGATCTTCCTGTTTTTCAAACGGGAAATAGTCACCCAGCCCAAGTTTTATTGCCAGCTGCCGTGCGATCCAGTATCCCGGTTTTGTGTCATACAAAGGTTCCGTAGCCGGCATCCTCAGAGCAATTGCCGGTCTGCGGTGCGGACTTGCCCTTAGGGAATCATAACGTTCGAGATAAGTGCATTCAGGGAGAACCACATCGGCCCATCCTGTTATTTCCATTGGCATTGTATCGACTGCCACCAGCAGGTCGAGGTTCTGTATTGCTTTCAGCGTGTTACGGACATCCGGCACTGATGCAAGGAGGTTGGTTGCATTAACCAGCCAACCCTTAACCGGGAAAGCAGGATTATTTTCCGGGATGGAAGCGTCGATCAGAAGATTTGATACTGCAGTGGAGGCGAGGGGATATTTACCCGGAAAGGCATCCTGCCATGAAACTTTTGTTTCGGGGAACGGCGGAATTTTAAATGAAGCCAGTTCCACCCTTGCAGGCATATAGAAGCCTCCTCGTCTTCCCCATGACCCCAGCAGGGCATTAAGGATAGCAATGGCTCTTGATCTTTGGAAATCGTCGCCATACCATGTAACGTGACGTCCGGGATGCACAATTACCGAGGGAGAAGCGTTTGCCATCTCCTTTGCCGTATTCCTGATAAGATCGGGAGCAATGGTTGTAATGCCGTACGCCCACTCCGGAGTATAGCTCTTTACATGAGCCTTAAGCTGATCGAAGCCGGTGCAGTATTTCTCAACATACTTCTTATCATAAAGATCATTATAAATCAGTTCGTGCATCCAGGCCAGCAGCAGCGCCATGTCAGTTGCCGGTTTTATGGGAAGCCAGTATTTCGATTTTCCTGCCGCCGTCGAAAACCTGGGGTCAACAGTTATAATAACCGCCCCCTTATCTATCGCATCCGACATCTCCTGTATCTGGCCGTTATGCATGTTTTCACCGAGGTGTGATCCGATCAGTACAAGGCATTTTGTGTCTCTTATATCTGTTATTTCGGGAGAGTAGACTTCCTCGCCGAAAGTTGCGAGAAAAGCATCATCGCGCGGGCCCCTGCACTGTGCATAAGAAGGTTCGGCAATATTGTCCGTACCAAGCGCCCTGAATAGTGTTGTGAAATAACTGCTGCCTGAACCGTGAGAAAAGAGGGCCAGGGTGTGAGGACCATACCTGGAAGCGATTTCTTTCATCTTTGAGGCTGTATAATCAAGGGCTTCATCCCATGTGGCTTCCCTGAAGACCTGCCTGCCTCTCTCTTCGGTCCTGATTAAAGGGGTCCTCAGCCTGTCGCTGTCATAATACGCCCCTATGCCTCCTGTTCCCCTGGGGCACAACCTGCCGTTGCAGTGCTGGTCCTCATCATTGCCCGTAACCTTCCAGATGCTGCCGTCAGGCGATTTATATACCCATCCTGCGCATTTCCAGAAACAAATCTCGCAATATGTCGGCGTCCGGAATAGATCATCAATCTTCCCAGGTTTAATTTCTTTACCTGAAAAGTTTCTGATAAGGCCGTAAGTACCGGCTCCCGCTGCAACCACCCCCGCCCCGATAAGGGAAATCTTTATAAAATCCCTCCTGCTGGTCATAATTCCTGCTTTTTAGTCATGCAAAAATAAAAATCCTTTTTATATTCAATTATCTATATAATTATATTTTTGTTTACAACCGGCTAAGTCGGGATAATAATTAATCCCTTTTCCGAATATCTCCCAGGTTTATTAACAGATGTTTACATTCTGAGAATGGTTATCCCGAGCAGAGCCTGAAGCTTCTGTCCGGGTTTAAAGATTTTAAAAGCGGAACTCCACACGTCTGCCAGATATCTGTCCTGAATTCCTTTAAGCAAAGCCACCAGCTCATCAAGTTCAGGAGGATTACCGGGGTTGCCATACTTATAATTCAGACCGGCAATAATCTGAGATATATCGTTGTATTTTCCGAGATTCTGGGAAATTATATCCAATCTCTTTTCGGTGCTCTTTACGGCAGCCGGATTAACAGGACGGAAAAAATAGATCTGGTACAGGAAGTCTTTGATTCGTTTCCTCAGCTCGTGGACTTTTTGAGGCCTGGTATTTATCCGGCACTCCATGCAGAGAGCGGCGGCGCTCATGTAGCTTTTGTTTAGCTGATCGTAAAGTAAAGCCGCATCGGGTTCACCGATGGTCATAAACCGCAGACGGTACCAGGCTTTTCTCAGTAAAGTCTCGACCTCATCAATATTCCTGATGATTTCCATGTTCTCTTCAGAACTCTGGTTTTCCCATTTCATTATCTCATCGAGAGGCTTATAACCTTCAAGACGTCGGAAGAGCTTCCTGTTTGACTTCCTTACCGACCTGAGTGTCTTTCTCTGAACCGACATATCCCTCCATGAGGCAAGCATTCTGGCTGCATCGCGGTAAGTCCTGTACTCATCTTCAAAGGCTTTTTCCCCGATACACGGATGCAGGAGCTTCATGGCAGCCCTTGCCTTTTTCATCAGGACCCTTATGTCGTGAATGGCATCATCATCAGGCACCCGGCTGCGCCGCAGCAGCACCAGCGATTCTTTCAGATAGCCTGAAAGAGCTGGTTTGATCGGTCTAATCCTTATTGTTTCCGGATCCATATCTGTAAAAATAGTGAATTCTTTTTATTTCCTTCTGTTTAACGAACAATTAATGCTGTGCATAAATATTGATAAAGCGGGTTAAACAGTTTTTTTTTATCATTAGTACCCGGATAAAAACCCGCAATCCGAAAAGTAGCTGTTCCTTATTACTCCGGTTCAACACGAACTCACCTCCTCAATCCCCCTCTCTACGGCGTAGAGAGGGGGAAGCCTGAGCCTCGCGAAGGCAGGGGGTGAGTACATGAAAAACCAGAAAATGGCATTCTGATTCAGACTGACGAATATTTCGATT
>JARKQN010000081.1 GCA_029974835.1 Bacteroidales bacterium | reverse complement strand
TTTGAATTTGTAATACTCTTTAATTTCAACAGAAGAATCCATCTGTCTGAATTCCGCAAGCTTTTTCGAATCTTCGGAAGAGGCGAAATCCTTAGATTTCATTTTATCCTTAAAACCGGCACTTGTAACAAGGCCGCGAAGGTCCTCATACTTCTTTATTTTTTCGGAGCCGTCAAGCTCTTTGAATCTTTTCAGCGCATTTCCCTCAACAGTACTGAAATACATTACAATATCCTTTGCCTTTTTAAGGGAGAGAAACTCTTTTTCCTTGGAATATTCTTCCGACGACTTCCATGAAAGGCTTTCAATCTGCTTTTTGTTCTGCTGAAAACCGGCAGAGTTAACAAGTTCATTAAGCTCGTTATACCTTGCCAGTTGTTTTGATTCTGCAAATGATTTCAGTTTCTCAAATTCTGCAATCAGGGCCTTTTCTTCCTGTTCAAGCTTTTCGGTTGACGGGACCATTCCCAAAAGTAGCTTAAGACTTGCCATTGCCGTTAGGATTTTGGTAAAACATGCTAAAGATAAAAAATCTTTTATGAATAAAACGTCATCCACGCCGGTTTATTTGTTTTCATAATTCGCAACCTGCATCAATTTACCGGAATTCATTGAAATTTCTTTGTGCATTCAAGATGCTGTTATAGAGAATTTTAATGTATAGAAAGAAATACTGCTAACAGATTAGAAATGACCGGCAGGATTATTGTTGTATATTTTTATAATTTTGCTTTTTAACCAGCCATAATAAACAATCTGAATATGAAAGCAGACAGAAGATCTTTTATCAGGACTGCAGCAGTTGCAGCAGCGGGAACAATAATTACACCGGAAGTATTTTCGATCGGGAAGTCCGGAATTTCACCGGCCGATAAAATAAGGGTAGCGCTGATAGGCGGCAACAGCATGGGATGGAACGACCTCGATTCCTTCCTGAAAAACAAGGAAGTTGAATGTGTAGCTCTTTGTGATGTTGACAGAAATGTGCTTAATAAAAGGACAGATGATGTTGTAAAGCTTCGGGGAACCAAACCCAGACTATATGTTGACTACAGAAAGATGCTCGAAAGCAAGGATATTGATGTTGTAATCATAGGAACTCCCGACCACTGGCACTGCCTGATGCTTGTCGATTCACTCGAATCGGGAAAACATGTTTATGTCGAGAAACCCATCGGCAATTCGATTGCGGAAATCAACATAATGCAGAAAGCAGTCAGAAAGCATGGCAAAATGGTACAGGTAGGACAATGGCAGAGAAGTCAGCCTCATTTTGTTGATGCCATTAATTTTCTCCGTTCCGGGAAACTCGGCCGGATAAGGGTGTGCAAAGCCTGGTCGTTTGTTGACTGGAAGGGCGCCGTGCCCAAAGTGCCTGATTCCCCTGTACCGGAAGGAGTTGATTACGACAGGTGGCTGGGCCCTGCCCCGAAAAGGCCTTTCAATAAAAACAGGTTCCATTTCACCTGGCGCTGGTACTGGGAATATGCAGGAGGCCTTATGACCGACTGGGGCGTGCACCTTATCGACTATATCCTGTACGGAATGAACAGAGCCGTACCGAAATCAGTCATGGCAGTAGGAGGAAAATATGCCTTCCCCGATGATGACATGGTAACCCCCGACACCATGACCGCAGTTTATGATTTCAACGATTTTATGATGATATGGGAACACACAATAGGTATCGGACTTGGCAACTGGAAACGGCCCCACGGGATGGCTTATACGGGAGAGAACGGAACCCTTGTTCTTGACCGGCAGGGATGGGAAGTATTCCCCGACAAGAACCGGATGGAAGCTGTTCCCCTGCAGAAGAATGTGGGGGTAGGGCTCGATCTTCATGTAAGAAATTTCCTCGATTGTCTTCAGAATAATACGCCTCAGAAGCTAAATGCAGGAATTGATATCGGAAGAAATGTTGCACTTGTTGCCCAGATGGGTAATATTGCATTCCGCACCGGTGAAAAAGTTTACTGGAACGACGCTAAACAGCAGTTTGATTCAGCAGCTGCGAATAAACTGATAACACCGGTTTACAATAACGGTTACACATTGCCGAGATACTGATTTACCCGAAAATTATCAGACAGATTTAATTGACTCTTTTATAGCGGGCCAGGCACTTTCGGGGATCCTGGCCCCTGTTATTTCAATAACACTGGAAGCAAGCATTGCTCCGTAAATACCACATGTTGCAGGGTCCTTTCCCAGTGCCAGACCGTAAAGAAACCCTGAAGCGTAAAGATCACCCGCACCTGTTGTGTCGATGCAGTTAACAGGGAAAGCCTTTATTGAATAAATTTTGTTATCCTGACTTACAAGAGATCCTTTTTCTCCGGTCTTTACAACCACAGTGTCGCACATCCCTGATAGTGAAAGAAAAGCTTTTTCGGGTTTTTCGCCGGTAAAGGCTTCCGCTTCGAGTTCATTGGCAAACAGGATATCCGTGAATTCTTTAACAATTGTTTTGAAATTCCCGAGATTCTCCCTTACCACATTATAGCTTGCCAGGTCGAGCGCCACCGCCATACCGTTTTCGCGGGCAAGTGTGCATGCTTTGATTACAAGGGGCATGTTGTAAATAAGATAGCCCTCAAGGTAAAGAATATCATAATCTTCAAATAAACCGGGATGCAGATCTTCGGCAGAAATTTCCACGGCAGCACCGAGATGGGTTCCGAATGTTCTTTCCCCGTCTGGTGTCACAAGTGCGATTGCAGTGCCGGTGGGTGTTTTACAGCGTTTAAGGTAAGTATTCACCCCGGCTTTTTTAAGATCATTTTCAAAAATGTTTCCTGCTTCATCCTCTCCCGTGGAGCCGACAAATCCGGCCATGGCACCCAGCATACCCAGTCCGTGGATGGTGTTTGCAGCTGACCCTCCGGAGGTTAATACCCTGGGGAAAAGCTGAGTCTCTTTTTTAATTTTCTCCGACCTTGTCCCGTCAACAAGCTGCATACTTCCTTTGGGAAGAGAAAGCTTCTGAAGAGGTTCATCATTATTGATAAAAGTTACAACATCAACGAGAGCATTGCCTATACCGAGAATTTTCTTCATATAAAAATTTTGGTCAAATATATTGTTAAATTCATTAAAAGCCTGTATTTTTGGCACGCCAAAATTTATAGGGGCAAAATAAATTCCTCAGTAGCTCAGCTGGTTAGAGCGGCGGACTGTTAATCCGTAGGTCGCAGGTTCGATCCCGGCCTGGGGAGCGGGATAGAGTGTAATTCTTGTTGCCCTGTTTCGGGGCGTTTTCCGATAAAGGCATATATAAGTCGCAGGCCACTGACCTTACGCCGGAGGCGTAAGTCAGGGTGCTGACATCACTGTACTCAGTGATTGTCAGCATTTGATCCCTGCCTGGGGAGCGGGATAGAGAGTGAGTGTGAGTGTGAGTGTGAGTGTGAGAGAGAGCGGGAATGACCTCTCCCTTTTATTTTTTACCATATTTCTTCTTGTGGAATCGTATTTAAGTCTGGATAACAGGGTTTCGGCAAACCAGCCATTTAATGGATAGTTTATCTGCAGCCGGGGAATTTCGTTTTTACTGAAAAAAATGTATCTTGCCCGTGGAGCTTCACACACAAAATTTAAAGAGTAAAAACCAATAATTTGCATATAATGAAAAATGTCAGTTTTAAACCGGGATTATTTGCTGTAATTATTCTGATGGCTCTTTTAGCAGCTTGTGGTCAGCAGGAAAAAAAGGTGATTTCCAATGATTTCGGCCCCAGGGCTCAAACCTATGAACTGCCTGTTGTGCCGGGAGTAACGTATTACGTTTCACCCGATGGCAACCCCTCTTCGGATGGTCTTTCACCCGACAGTCCAACAACCATTGAAGCCGCGATTGTCAAAGTTGTATCAGGCGATGCCATTATAATGCGTGGCGGTACATACAGGACAGGCAACCTGGTCTTTAATCAGGGTATCGTTATACAGCCTTACCGCGACGAAAAACCTGTTTTGAAGGGTACACTCGTTGCGCAATCATGGACGAAGGTATCAGACACTCTCTGGGTTACGGAATGGGAGCATTTGTTTCCTGCCGGTCCGGAAAGCTGGTGGAATCGTCAGCGTAATGAGCGGTTTACACCACTGCACCGCTTTAACAACGATGCAGTGTTTATCGACGGCCGGTTCCTTCAGTCGGCAGGCAGCATTGAGGAAGTCAGTAAGGAAACTTTTTATGTTGATTACGGTAAGAAAAAGATTTACATAGGAGCGGATCCTGAAGGACGCCTTGTTGAGATAACTGCATTCCGGAAAGCTCTTTATCGCCCACCCGAGGTGGTAAATGGCATGGCCCCGGATAAAAAGGGTCCTGTTATCAGGGGATTGGAAATAACCCAGTATCCCGATACAATGGTTCACATAGGAGGTAAAGTACTGGCTATCGACCAGCACGGAAGAGATATCGTGGGAACTCTTTTCGAAGATTGTATTTTTTCCAATTGTTTCAGGATAGGGGTATTCTCCAACAGCGACAGCATGGTAATGAGGCATTGCAGGGTTGTCAATACAAACACCGAAGGCGTATATGTTGTTGCATCGGCAGATATCCTTCTTGAAAAAAATATTTTTGAGAATAACAACATTGAGAAATGGACAGGTTTTTACCCGTCGGCTGTTAAGATTTTTAACCAGAGTCACAGGGCTGTCGTGCGTGATAACCTGGTGACAGACCATCCAAATTCCAATGGGGTATGGTGGGATGTCGGAAACCACAACGGGGTCTTCATAAACAACATAGTCAGAAATGTGCGCCAGAACGGTCTGTTTTTCGAAATCTCCGATGGAGCTGTTTTTGCCTTCAACCTTTTTGAGGATTGCGACCAGGCGATTTATGTTTTAAATTCCGCCAATGTGGAGATATACAACAACACTATGATTAACAGCAGGGTCAATTTCAGCCGGGATAACCGCGGCGACCAGCTTGGCGTTTTTGGATGGCATGTTACAACGGGTCCGAAAGTAGAGGAGCGCCAGGGTCATGTTTTCGTCAACAATCTTATGTACATGAGCGGCGTAAACGATTCTCCGCTTTTACAGACAGGGCAGCCTGCCAATATGTGTGAAAGGCTCAGCAAGCCACTTCTTAAAACCCTCAACAATAATGTCTTTATCAGGGCAAAAAAAGAAGACGGGTACAATACACCGCTGATAAGATGGAGTCCTTACCCTAACAACGATTGCAGGATCAATATTAACAACCCGCGTGAGCTCAATGAGATTATCCCGGAATTTTGTTCAAAGTGTCAGTATTTTGAAGACTATCAGGGGCAGATCTTCATGGATGAGGGGAATA
>JARKQN010000051.1 GCA_029974835.1 Bacteroidales bacterium | reverse complement strand
CCAGGCGGCATAAGCTGAATACTGATGTTGTTTGTTTCGGAAACCATAACCCCAGTATCCTCCGATGGTGAAGTTTTTCCAGAGCAATTCGTTGGTTCGGAGCGGCAGACTGAAACGCATACCTTCGATATCCGTGAGGCGCGCCAGCTGATACACTTTGCCGATGTCGATTTTTCCGGCCTGCACGTAGCCTGTAATAACCCCGTCGGCAATCCATTTGGCCGTTTTCATCAGCGGAAGGTCATTCATTTCAGCCAGTTTCAACTCCAGTTCATCTTTGGTGAAAGGCCTGCCGGCAAAATCAGGCTGTGTAGCAATCAGGGTGTCTTTTAATGCAGCATAAGTTCTTTTCTCCAGGTAAATTTCCGGAGATAAATTGGTGCTATCGGCCAGCAGTTGATAGACCATATTCAGTGACAAAGCCGTTTCCCCGGGAATCCAGAATCCCTGCTCCACACTTTCGTACCGGTTGCTTAATCGCAGGTTACGGATGTAATTAATGTTGGAACGTACCGGGAGTTCTGCGGTAATTCCTGTAACCGCGTAAGTTGCCGAATCTATCCATAAATCGCCGTTGAACGCGAGGTTTTTGTTGTTTCTCGTCCTATAACGGAGGTAATACTGTTTTCCTGTATTCGACTGAATGCTGTCGATGAGGAAAAAGCGGTAATAGGAGTTGGCGGTGTTTGCTAAGGGGCTGACAAAATGTTTCCCGAACAGCACGATGGTGTTGTGATAGAAATTCAAATCGGTAGTAAACTCACCCAGGAGTTTTTCAAGCAGGATGGCTGCATTTTCCGGACTAGCCTTCGCCTCTTTGTGCAGACTCACTGGTGGTGTATTCCCCGATTTGAGATAAGATGCTGTAGATAAATACAAAGGAAGAAATAAAGTAGAGTCATCCGGAGAAACGAGTCCCTTCGAAAGTTGTTCGAACTGTTTGAAAGGCGAGTTCTTTCCGTTGTTGCGGCTGAGCAGGACAAGTTGCTGTTCTTCATTCGACAGGGTTACCGGATGATTATAAATATCATTCTTTATCCTGTTTTCCCTGACTCGTTGCATCAGGTCTAACGCCGGATTGGCGCCGGGAAGCACAAAAAGATCCTGCAATAAATTGATGTCTTCCCTCATTTCGACATACAAACCCGAAGTTTCGCCCGGTTTAATCTTAAACTCCTGTGTTTTGTAGCCGATACACGAAAACACCAGGGTATTTTCCGGACCGGTATGCTTCAGGACATAAAAGCCATCTTCATCCGTTATGACCCCGATTTGCGTGTTCTTGAAATAAATATTTACCGATTGTATCGGCGTTTTATCTGTTTTACTGCGCACAGTTCCTACCACAACCGTTTCCTGTGCCAGTCCCAACGAGAAGCTGTACAACCAAACAACCAACAGGATTATATAGTTATGCTTTTTCATTTTTTCAACATCGGATGACATTCGAGGATTGTTTTTTTCAGGAAGTGGATGTCGATATGGGTATATAACTCCGTGGTCGTGATGGATTCATGTCCGAGTAATTGCTGAATGGCGCGCAGGTTTGCTCCATTTTCAAGTAAATGCGTGGCAAAAGAATGCCTGAAAGTATGCGGACTCACCTTTTTACGGATGCCGGCAGTGGCGGTCAACTCCCTGACGATGGTGAAAATCATGGCGCGGGTTAGTTGCGTGCCCCGCCGGTTCAAAAAAACGTACTGTTCGTGCCCTTTTTTGATGTCCAGCATGTTCCGGTCGATGTTCCACAACTTCAACTGGTTGATGGATTGCGGAGAAAGCGGAACCAGCCTTTGTTTACTGCCCTTTCCTTCCACGAGCATGTATCCTTCTTCCGGATACAGATTGGCTATTTGCAAGTTGATCAGTTCGGATACCCGCAAGCCTGAACCATAGAGGATTTCCAGCATTGCTTTGTTGCGTTGCCCTTCGGGTTTAGACAAATCAATAGCCCCGATGATTTGGTCAATTTCGTCGACTGTTAGGACTTCCGGCAAGCGCAATCCTATTTTCGGACTTTCGAGCAGTTCTGTCGGGTCGTCCTCCCGTTTGTTTTTATAAATCAGAAAATGGTAGAAAGATTTAATTCCCGATAAAATCCGGGCTTGCGAACGCGGATGAATGCCCAGCGAGCTGATTTCAACGATAAAATCGCGGAGGTGCTCATGTTCAGCCTTTGCTAACTCTACATGCGCATCCGAGAGAAAATCCGATAATTTCTGCAAGTCGTTTTTATAGGCGACAATTGAATTATCCGACAAACCCTTTTCGAACTTCAGGTAATAGAAATATTCCTCGGCGATGGTCAGCATGGGATTGTTGTGTTGACTGGTTGAAACTGGGTACAAA
>JARKQN010000050.1 GCA_029974835.1 Bacteroidales bacterium | reverse complement strand
ACATGGTATGGTCAGTCAACTTTTCTGCTTAAAACCGGCGACGGTGTGAAAGTCCTGATTGATCCTGCCAATCCGAATATGATAAAGGTTAATCTGGACGAACCTGTTGATCTGGTAACTGTTTCTCACGAGCATGGAGATCATAATTATGTTGCTCTGGCAAAAGGAAACCCTGTGGTTTTGAGAGGGCTAAGCGGTCCGGATTATGCAAAAGTTGATGAAACAGTCAAAGGTATTCATGTTCGTACTGTAGCATCATTTCATGATAATCAGGGAGGGGCACAGAGAGGTAAGAATGCAATTTTCATATTCGAGTTGCCGGGGATGAAAATAGTTCACCTCGGAGATCTCGGGCATATCCTTTCAGAGGCTCAGGTAAAAGAAATAGGGGCAACAGATATATTGATGATCCCGGTTGGGGGAATATATACCCTCGACCTGCAGTCTGTTACGCAGGTTGTAAAACAGATTAATCCCAGGGTGTTGATTCCCATGCACTATTCGCCCGCCAACGCTCAGGGTGGTTTTAAACTGGGAACCGTGGAGGATTTTATTAAAACCGCCGGATCGGAATTCGATGTTAAGTATTCGGGTAATCCGGAAACATTCATTGCAGGCAAGCTGCCTTCCAAAACCACTATCGTGGTTCTGAAGAGTCTGCAGTGATTTTCTTATTTTAGATATTTCACACAAAGGCCACAAAGACCACGAAGAATAATCCTTTGTGAACTTTGTGCTCTCTGTGAGAAATAAGAAAAGTTAATATGAAGAATAATGAATAATAAGTAGAGAAATATCACACAGAGGCCACAAAGACCACGAAGCGAAAATCTTTGTGAGCTTTGTGTTCTTTGTGTGAAACTATAAAAAGTTTGTTTTTATCATGAATGAAAATGAAATTTCAAGTATCATAATCGAATGTGCTATTAAAGTTCATACACTCCTCGGTCCCGGGCTACTGGAATCGGTGTATGAACGTACTCTTTCTTATGAATTGGTTAATAAAGGATTGTTTGTTGAATGTCAGAAACCAATTCCACTGATATATGACAACATCGAAATTGGCGAAGCCTTCCGGGCGGATATTATAGTCAATGACAAGGTAATTATTGAAATAAAATCTGTTGACGAATTAAATCCTGTTCATTATAAACAGTTACAAACATATCTGAAATTATCCGACAAGAAGCTGGGGTTATTAATTAACTTCAACAAAAAATTATTGAAAGAAGGGATAAAGAGGATTATAAATGGAGAAATTTAAAAGTTATTTCACACAGAGGCCACAAAGGTCACGAAGAAAAATCCTTTGTGAGCTTTGTGTTCTTTGTGTGAAACAATTTCGGAGATTTAAACTTAATTAGCCGCAGTTATATCTTCAGGAAACTCGCTGCTTAGTACGCCGCAGGCAATCTCCCTTACTTCGCCCGTCATCCTGATGTTCCACTCTTTATCAACCTGAATTTTCAGCGATCCACCCTGCATCCTGATGGTAAGATCGCCTTTTACAAGTCCTCTTTTCACAAGCACACTTGAAACTGCGCATGCCGAGCTTCCTGAGGCGAGCGTATAACCGGCCCCTCGCTCCCAGATTAGTATCTCCGCCTCATTTTCCGAAATAACCCTGGCAAACTGCACATTGATGCGGTTGGGGAATAACTTGTGATTTTCCAGAAGCGGCCCGTATTTCTTTATCTCTTCTTCATCAAGATGGTCTTTGATTACCACACAGTGAGGGTTGCCTACTGATACGCAGTTTACCTCGTGCTCACGGTCACCTGCGGTAATTTTTTTGCCGATAAATTCCTTTTCATCCGAGTCAACCGGTATCTGCCGTGAGGCAAACACGGCTTTGCCCATATCAACTTTTATCAATAGAGCCCTGTGTTTCTTCTCTTCCACAATTTCGGCATGCACAATGTCGGTAAGGGTCTCGACCGAAAAACTCCGGTTACCCGTAAATCCGTAATCGTATATGTATTTACAGAAAATCCTCAGTCCGTTGCCGCTCTTCTCAGCCTCCGAACCGTCGGGGTTGTAAACCCTGAAACCAAAATCCGCCTTTGATGAAGGAACTTTTAAAACTATTCCGTCGGAGCCGATACCGTAATGAACATCACACAGCCTCCTGATAGCTGCGGGTGTAAGTTTAAAATCAATGTTTTCCGAATCGAGCACGATGTAATCATTTCCGAGCCCGTGCATTTTGACAAAACTGTTACGTTCCATAAAAATTTTTCGGCAAAATTAGTCAATATTGAGACATTCTTCTTTTTTATTGACTTCTGATCCCGATTTAAGATACTTTCAATGGCACGCGGATGACGCTGATTTCACTGATCTCCGCGGATCGGTGAGAATCCGTCTGATCCGTGTTATCCGTGTGCTATTATTTTTTCATTAGAATCCGGATAAAAACCCGCAATCCGAAAAGGAGCTGTTCCTTATTACTCCGGTTCAACACGAACTCACCCCCTCAAACCCCCTCTCTACGCCGTATAGAGGGGGAAGCCTGAGCCTGGCGAAGGCAGGGGGAGACTACATGAAAAACCAGAAAATGGCATTCAGACTAACGAATATTTCGATTTCATACCTTGCTACTAAGAGAGTTATACAATTAACTATTGATTAGCATCTTATGAGCCATTTGGAATTTTATCCGGACACTACTGTTATTTTTTAGAGATAACCGTCTGTTGAACAGCTGTTTTAAGATATTCTGCTGCAGATCAGGCAGCTATTTTTAATGGCACGCGGATGACGCTGATTTCACTGATCTCCGCGGATCGGTGAGAATCCGTCTGATCCGTGTTATCCGGGTGCCATTATTTTTTAGGAATAACCGGCGGTGAAATAACTACTTTAGATATATTTGTCCAAAAATCATAATATGGCATTTATTAACGAAAACTACCTGAAGCTTAGAGGATCTTATTTATTTCCGGAAATAAGCCGCAGGGTAAGGGAATATCAGAAGAATCACCCTGATGCAGAGATAATAAGAATGGGAATCGGCGATGTGACACAGCCGCTCAGCCCCGCAGTCGTTAAAGCTTTTCGCGAGGGAGTGGAAGAGATGTCGCGCGCTGAAACTTTCAGAGGTTACGGGCCGGAGCAGGGTTATGAGTTTCTGCGTGAAGCCATAGCTGAACACGACTACCGCAGCAGAGGGACTGACATAAATGCAGGTGAAATATTTATTTCGGACGGTGCAAAGTGCGACACCGGAAATATTCTTGAAATATTCGGGCATAACAATGTAATAGCTGTTCAGGATCCTGTTTATCCTGTTTATGTCGATTCAAGTGTTATGGGAGGCCGTACAGGAGAATATCTTGATAACGGTTATTTCGGAGGCCTTGTATATATGCCCTGCACTGCGGAAAATAATTTCATTCCGGAGATTCCGGAGAGGAAAATTGATATTGTTTTTCTCTGCTATCCGAATAATCCGACAGGTGCTTCGGCCGGCCGCCGGGAACTTAAGAAGTGGGTTGACTTTGCGCGTAATAATAAGGTTATTATCCTTTTTGATTCAGCCTATGAGGCATACATCACCGACCCGGAGATCCCTCATTCCATCTACGAGATTGAAGGAGCAAGGGAGGTTGCCATAGAGTTCCGCAGTTTTTCAAAGACGGCCGGTTTTACCGGCACAAGGTGCGCCTATACGGTAATACCGGAGAATCTGACGGCATTTACTGCCGCTGGTGAACCAAAACCTCTTCACCCGCTCTGGCTGCGTCGCCAGACAACAAAATTCAACGGCGTTTCTTACCCGGTACAGAAAGCCGCCGCCGCCATATATTCACCGGAAGGCAAAATCCAGGTAAGAGAAACAATAAATTATTACATGGAAAATGCGCGTGTTCTGCGCGAAGGTCTTGGCCGGATGGGTTTCAGAGTCTACGGTGGAATCAATGCACCTTATGTATGGGTTAATTCGGGAAAGGGCATCGGCTCGTGGGAGCTTTTCGACAAGCTTTTGCATGAAGCCCGCGTCGTGTGCACACCCGGCTCAGGATTTGGCCCTTCAGGTGAAGGGTATATAAGGTTTTCGGCGTTTGCACAAAGGGAGAATGTGATCAGGGCGCTGGAGAGAATCAGCAGCATTTACTTATGAAAATATCAATTTGAACCGGAAGATATACTCTTTTCCGCAACACTTTAAAAAACTTTCAGGTTCATTTTCTCCCGGGCAAAGAATACCGGGAATGTTCTTTAATGCAGGGATTGATTACTTTTTATACTTTAGCAGAATGAAATAAAAGAAATGAATTCATTTTCACGCTATAGCAAAAGAGGCGTCTCCTCCTCGAAAGAGGATGTCCACAAGGCAATCTCCGCCCTGGATAAGGGTATCTTTCCAAATGCCTTCTGCAAAATTGTTCCCGATATTCTTGGCGGAGATACTGAATACTGCAATATCATGCACGCCGACGGCGCCGGAACAAAATCGTCACTTGCCTGCCTGTACTGGAAAGAGACCGGCGACATGTCGGTGTGGAAAGGCATAGCACAGGACGCCGTGGTGATGAACCTCGACGACTTGCTGTGCGTGGGAGCATATAACGATATCCTGCTGTCTTCCACTATAGGACGAAACAAAAACATTATTCCGGGTGAAGTTATTTCAGCAATCATCAACGGTACCGAAGAATTTATCGAAAGAATGCGCCGGCTTGGAATCGGCATTTGGTCGACCGGCGGTGAAACGGCCGACGTGGGCGACATTGTCAGAACCATAATTGTCGATTCAACGGTAACGGCCCGCATGAAGAGGAGCGAAGTTGTGCCGGTAAATATTCAGCCGGGAGATGTGATTGTGGGGCTGGCATCCTTCGGACAGACGACTTACGAGGATGAATACAACGGAGGCATGGGCAGTAACGGTCTCACCTCCGCCCGGCATGATGTTTTTTCAAAGTATCTCGCAGAAAAGTATCCTGAAAGTTATGACCCCGCCCTGCCCGGCGACCTCGTTTATTCAGGCAGCCTGAAGCTTACAGATACCGCCGAAGGGCTTAACATAACTGCCGGTAAACTGGTTCTCTCGCCAACCCGCACCTATGCTCCGGTAGTAAAACAGGTTCTTGAAGAGATGCGCGGCGAAATTCACGGGATGATTCACTGCAGCGGCGGCGGCCAGACAAAAGTTCTGCATTTCATTGACAACATCCATGTAATAAAAGATAATTTGTTTCCCCTTCCCCCGCTTTTCCGGTTAATTCAGGAACAGTCGGGCACACCCTGGGAAGAGATGTACCGCGTTTTCAACATGGGACACAGGTTTGAAATCTATACAAACGAAAAAACAGCAGAAAGAATAACAGGTCTCGCTTCCGGCTTTAACCTGGGAGCACGTATAATTGGTCTCTGCGAACCGTCGGACAGAAAGAAACTTACCATAAGGTCGGAATTCGGAAAATTCGAATATTAGCCGCCAGATTACTGTCTTTTAACAACAACCGGCCTCCTTCAACAAACTACTTTACCCTGACACTCCTGACACTCCTGACACTCCTGACACTTCGGTCAGGATTTTCAATCCGGTCGGGATTTTCAATCCGGTCAAACCTGTCCGGACTGAAGTGTCTGCAGTATCGTTTGACTCAACTTTCGCCTTTTTACTTTTTCCTTTTTATTATCTTTGCACCCTGAAATTAAACAGTCAATGGCTGGTAACAACATTATTCTTGAAAGGCTTGAAGGGGTAAAACACCGCTTTGTTGAGGTTGGAGAAATGCTTACCCGTGAAGAGATTCTGGCCGATATGAAGAAATACATTCAGCTCAGCAAGGAGTATAAGGAGCTGAAACCTGTTGTTGATGCCTACGAAAAGTACAGGCTTACACTGGCAAATATCGAAAGCACCAGGGAACTGCTTGCCACAGAGAAAGATGAAGAGATGAGGGAAATGGCCAAGGCCGAGCTCGAAGCTCTCACTGCAAGCATACCTGAGATGGAGGAACAGATAAAACTCTTGCTTATCCCGGCCGATCCCGAAGACAGTAAAAATGCCATCGTGGAGATACGGGCAGGCACCGGCGGCGATGAGGCAAGTATCTTTGCCGGCGACCTCTTCAGAATGTATTCAAAGTTTTTTGAGAGCAAGGGATGGAAGGTTGAGGTTACAAGCTTTACAGAGGGCACCGCAGGCGGTTACAAGGAGATTGTGATGAGGGTAAACGGGGAAGGAGTTTACGGTATAATGAAATATGAATCGGGAGTTCACCGCGTTCAGCGCGTACCCCAAACCGAAACGCAGGGCCGTATCCATACATCGGCAGCCTCGGTCGTTGTCCTGCCCGAAGCCGACGAAGTGGATATTGATCTGCGCAACGAAGATATCCGCAAAGATACATACTGCTCCTCAGGCCCCGGGGGCCAGTCGGTAAATACTACCTACTCAGCCGTAAGACTTACTCATATCCCTACCGGCATTGTGGTGACTATACAGGACGAAAAATCGCAGATCAAAAACTACGAGAAAGCTCTCAAGGAATTGAGAACCAGATTGTATAACCTTGAATACCAGAAATATCTGGACGAAGTTTCTAGGAAAAGAAAAACAATGGTCTCGACAGGCGACCGGTCGGCTAAAATCAGGACTTACAACTACCCTCAGGGAAGAATGACCGACCACAGAATTAACTACACAGTATATAATTTACCATCAATACTTGACGGAAATATCCAGGAAGTTATCGACAAACTGCAGATGGCAGAAAATGCCGAGAGGCTCAAAGCCAATAATCTTTAATCCTTTTTTCGTATGACACATAACCAGCTTCTTGAGGAGATAAGGGAGAAAGCATCCTTCCTGTGTGTAGGCCTCGACACCGAAAAAGAAAAAATACCGGCTTTTCTGCAGGGTGAGAAAGACCCTCTTTTTGCCTTCAACAGGAAAATAATAGATGCAACAGCCAGGTATGCCGTTGCATATAAGATTAACAGCGCCTTTTATGAATCGTGCGGCGCCGAAGGATGGATATCGCTGGAAAAGACGGTAAAATATATTAAGGAAAAGCACCCCGGTATTTTCGTTATCGCTGACGCAAAGAGAGGAGATATAGGAAACACTTCGAGGATGTATGCAAAAGCATTCCTCGGGAATATGCCCTTTGATGCCATTACTGTGGCTCCGTATATGGGAGAGGATTCAGTTGCTCCTTTCCTGTCATTCCCCGATAAGTGGGCAATTATCCTTGCCCTGACGTCGAACAGGGGAGCAGACGATTTCCAGTACCACAGCGACGACGGCATAAAACTCTTCGAGAGAGTGATCTCCGTCTCAAGGAAATGGGGTACCATCGACAATACAATGTTTGTTATCGGCGCCACAAAACCGGAAATGCTGAGGGAAGTGCGCAAAATCGTTCCCGACCATTTTCTCCTCGTCCCCGGAGTGGGAGCCCAGGGAGGAAGCCTGGCTGAGGTGGCTAAATTCGGAATGAACAGTTCATGCGGACTGCTTGTAAATTCATCGCGGGCAATAATATTTGCAGACTCAACCAGAAGTTTTGCGGATGCAGCAGCCGTTAAGGCACAGGAAATGCAGACTGAAATGGCGGAATACCTCCGCCAGAAAAAACTTATCTGAACTCTGCATCTCATATTTTAAGTCTTCTCCCGTTTTACCGGGTGCAAAAAGTATTTATTAAGAGAGCCTCCTCCTCAGGAATTTTTTATATCTTTACTATGCTGCATTTTAATTGTGCTTTCCATGAAAGAGGAATTTCTCCATTTTGCCTGGAAATATGGCCTTTATATCAAAGAGTCCTTCAGAACCCCCGCGGGCGATTTGATTGAGGTACTTCATCCGGGGGAATACAACCGCGACTCCGGTCCCGATTTTTTCAATGCCCGGATCAGATACAACGGTATTGAGTGGGCGGGTAATGTCGAAATACACCTCAGGGCCTCGCATTTTGAAACGCACGGACATAACCGCGATCATGCTTATGACAATACTATTCTGCATGTGGTGGGGGAGGATGATAAAAAAGTTTTCACCGCCGGAGGTACTGAGCTGATGAATGTTGTTATTAAGACTGAAGAGGAGGTACTCGACAGATACCTTAACCTTGTAAACAATCCTCTGACGATAGCCTGCCAGGAAGAATTGCCCCGTACAGATAAATTCAGGATTTACAACTGGATAAATGCTCTGACTATAGAAAGACTTGAAGAAAAGTATGTTAAGGTAAAAGAGATACTATCTTCAACAGGTAATGACTGGGAGGAAACATTTTACAGGGTGATGGCAAGGTATTTCGGTTTCAGGGTAAACAGCGAACCCTTTGAAATGCTCTCAAAAACGGTGCCTCTTAAGTTGCTGAGAAAACATGGCGATAACCTGCTGCAGGCAGAGGCACTTCTGTTCGGCGCTGCCGGGATGCTTGAGGAGGGCCTTTTCAGGGACGCTTTAAGTGATGGGTATTACAGTGACCTGGTAAGGGAATTCAGGATGCTGTCGGCAAAGTACGGGATAAAACCGGTTCACGGGTGGCTGTGGAAATTCTCAAAACTGCGTCCGGTGAACTTCCCCACCATAAGGATAGCACAAATGGCTTCCCTTGTTTCCTCTAAGGAAGGTTTGTTTGCCCGCGTTATTGAAGCAGGACAAACAGATGTTCTTAAAAGCCTTTTCAAAACAAAAGCTTCAGAATACTGGGACAATCATTATGTCTTCGGCAGAAAGGGTAACAGGATGGATAAGAAAACAGGAGAAGAGGCGGTCAATATCTTCCTTATTAATGCCGTAATTCCCGTTCTGTTTGCATACGGAAAATTTCATGGCAGTGATGAGATATGCAGTCGTGCCCTGAATTACCTCGAAAGCCTTCCCCCCGAAGAAAACAGGATTGTAAGGGAGTGGCGTGATGCCGGCATCGAACCCGCGTCAGCCTCTGATACCCAGGGTCTGCTGATGCTGAGAGAAAACTACTGTGCCAGGCGAAGATGTCTGGAATGCCGCATAGGAGCATCACTTATAATGGAAGGATCAGCTTTAAAAAGAGAGGATGAACTGATGCTCGAACCCTGAAACGGTTTTAATTATTTTCTGAACTTTTTGACCAACAGCCGAAAATTGTTGACGAACCGGGGAAATTATTTTCCGGTTTTACGCAACGTTTGGTATGACTTTTGCGTCTTTTTATCAGAGAGCCATTTACAGGGAGGATGAAGTAAGTATAAATACCCCCTTTAAGAGGTCCGGAAGAAAATATTTTAAAAAAAATCAAATTGTTAGGGAATTTACATAAAAAAGTCTTATTTTTGCGTTCCAAAATTGGAGACACAATCAGTATTTGGTTTAATAATATTTTGGTAAAAGACATGTATTTGACATCAGAAAAGAAACAGGAACTCTTCAAATCGTTTGGAACGTCAGAAATGGATACCGGATCAGCCGAAGGCCAGATTGCACTTTTTTCATACCGCATAAACTTCCTTACGGAGCACCTTAAAAAGAACAAAAAGGACTTCAGTACACAGAGAGCCCTTATAAAGCTTGTGGGAAAACGCAGAAGGCTGCTCGACTACCTGAGGGAAAAAGATATTAAGCGTTACCGCGAAATAATAAAGGCGTTGAAATTACGCAAGTAGTAAAAAAGGCAATTTCAGATTGCCTTTTTTACTGTCAATCCTATTATTTCGTAAATTCACATTTTAAAATCACGAAACATGTTTAACATAATCAGGAAAACCATAGAACTTGGTGACGGCAGAACAATTGTACTGGAAACAGGTAAACTTGCCCGCCAGGCCGACGGAGCAGTGTTGCTCACAATGGGAAAAACTATGCTCCTTGCAACTGTTGTAGCGGCAAAGGAGGCAAAGGAGGATACCGACTTTATGCCGCTTTCGGTGGAATACAAGGAAAAATTCGCATCATCAGGAAGAATTCCGGGCGGTTTCATGAAAAGGGAATCAAAACCTTCGGATAATGAGATTCTTATTGCAAGGCTCGTCGACAGGGCGCTGAGGCCTTTATTTCCCGACAATTTTCACGCCGAGACGTTTGTAACCATTAACCTCGTATCGGCCGACAAGGAAATACTTCCCGACGCACTGGCCGGACTCGCAGCATCGGCAGCGCTGGCTGTTTCGGATATTCCTTTCAACGGACCCATCTCGGAAGTGAGGGTTGCACGCATAAACAACAAATTTATTGTCAATCCCGGGGTGACGGAGCTTGAAAACGCTGATATGGATCTGATCGTGGGAGCCACTTACGATAACATACTGATGGTTGAAGGTGAGATGAAAGAGGTGTCTGAAGCAGAAATGCTTGAAGCCCTGAAGATTGCCCATGAAGCCATTAAAGTACAATGTAAGGCACAGATGGAGTTTGCCGCAGAGGCCGGAAAGACAGTGAAAAGAGAATACTGCCATGAGGAGAATGACGAGGTCCTGAGGAAAAAAGTATGGGACGAAACCTACGACAAATGCTACAAGGTTGCCAGAAGCCTTATAGCCGACAAACATAAACGCACCGAGGCTTTTGAAGCGGTGCTTGAAGAGTTTATGTCCCAGTTTACGGAAGAAGATGAAGTAAACGAAGCCCTGATTAAAAGATACTTCAACGAAGTCCATAAGGAGGCTGCCAGGAGGCTGGTGCTCGATGAAGGGCTGAGACTCGACGGCAGAAAAACCGATGAGATACGGCCCATCTATATAGAGGTTGATCCGTTGCCCGCCACACACGGTTCGGCTCTCTTCACGCGCGGCGAAACTCAATCGCTTACAACAGTAACACTTGGTACCAAGCTTGATGAAAAGATTATTGACGAGGTACTTAACCAGGGAACCGAGAAATTCACCCTTCATTATAACTTCCCTCCTTTCTCCACCGGCGATGCAAAACCCGTAAGGGGTATCAGCCGGAGGGAAATAGGGCATGGCAACCTGGCACACCGCGCGCTTAAAAACATGCTGCCCCCCGAGGAGGAAAATCCCTATGCTGTCAGAGTCGTTTCCGACATACTCGAATCAAACGGCTCATCTTCGATGGCAACAGTATGCGCCGGCTCTCTTGCCCTGATGGATTCAGGAATAAAAATCAGGAAGGCGGTTTCAGGGATAGCAATGGGACTGATAACCGACAAGGACAATACAAAATACGCGATACTTTCAGATATTCTGGGCGATGAAGACCATCTTGGCGACATGGACTTCAAGGTTGCCGGTACCCGCGACGGAATTACCGCGACACAGATGGATATAAAGGTAGATGGTCTCTCGTACGAAGTGCTTGCAAAAGCCCTGGAACAGGCAAAGAGGGGAAGACTCCATATACTTGACATTATGGATAAAACCATCTCCGAACCTCGTCCTTCGCTTAAACCACACGCCCCGAGGATTGAAATGCTGACTATTCCCAAGGATATGATCGGCGCGCTGATAGGACCGGGCGGAAAGATTATCCAGGAGATACAGAGAGAAACCGAAACAACAATTATTGTTGAAGAAAAGAACGGCTGCGGACAGGTGGAAGTATTCGGTGAGAACCAGGAGGCCCTCGAGGCGGCACTTGAACGCATTAAGAAAATAGTGGCTGTTCCTGAAGTGGGACAGGTCTACAAGGGAATCGTTAAGTCAATCATGCAGTACGGTGCTTTCGTGGAGATACTTCCCAACAGGGATGGTCTGCTTCACATCTCAGAGATCGACTGGAAAAAGACTGAGAAGGTTGAGGATGTTCTGAAAGAGGGACAAGAGGTGGAAGTCAAGCTGGTGGAGATTGACCAGAAAACCGGCAAGCTGAGACTCTCGCGCAAAGCACTTCTTCCGCAACCGCCGAGGCGTGAAGGAGAAAAGCCCCATCACCCCAGGGATCATAAAAAAGAGTAAGCGTTCACTATATCCCGCCGGTGTTTTGTTTTTTTGAGGTCCTCTCATTAATTTTGGTATAAGGTAAATACCGGTGGCGAAGTATAACTATATAGTGATTGAGGGCAATATAGGTGCAGGAAAAACAACCCTTGCCACAAAAATTGCCGGCCAGTATAATGCAAAACTGATCCTCGAACGGTTTGCCGACAACCCCTTCCTTCCTAAATTCTATGCCGAACCGGAAAGATATTCATTCCCCCTTGAACTCTCATTCCTTGCCGACAGATACAGGCAACTGAGGGAGGAACTTACCGGGGGCGGCGATCTCTTCAGGGAATTTACCGTGGCTGATTACTATTTCATGAAATCGCTCATTTTTGCCGCCGCTACACTCACCGGAGATGAATATAATCTGTACCGGCAGATATTTTATATTATCTACGGCATGCTCCCAAAGCCCGACCTGTATGTCTATCTGCACATGGAGCCGGAAAGACTTCTTCAAAATATAAGAAAGAGAGGCAGGAGCTATGAAAAGGCAATTACAACAGATTATCTGAAAAGCATCCAGGACAACTATTTCAGATTTTTTACACAAAATCCTGATAACAGGTATCTTGTGCTGGATGTTAATAACATGGATTTCGTCGGTAATGATGAGCATTATCAAAAGATTACCGGAGTTATTTTTGGCGAAGATTTTCCCGCTGGAGTAAATAAGGTGATTTTATGACCCTTTTCGAACAATACTTTTTGGAATTCATCTTTTTTTTATAGATTTGCAGAACCGCTTAATTATTAGTAATATTGTAAAAAAGAATATTTTTAACATAAACTATCACACTATGAAAAGATTCAAAAGCTTACTTATCCTTGTTGTTGCAGCTGTTTTCCTTGCAGGTTGCAGCGGGCTGAGCAAGATGAAAAAGAACTCCAGCCTTGTAAAATATGATGTTACTCCCAAGGTGCTCGAGACCCATGCCGGGCAGGTGGACGTTTCAATCAAGGGTACATTCCCGCAGAAATATTTTGACAAGAAGACCGTTCTTGAAATTACCCCTGTTCTGGTTTATGAAGGAGGTGAAACCGCATATAAACCGGTAAAAGTACAGGGTGAAAGTGTTCAGGCCAATAACGAGGTTATCTCGTATAACGGCGACAGCTTTACTTATACCGACAAGGTCGCCTATAAAAAGGAAATGAAAAAATCGGAACTCGTTGTCAGAATCAAGGCAACCAGAGGCAAAACCGTACTCGATTTTGACCCTGTTAAAATCGCCGACGGTGTAATTGCCACCTCAACACTGGTTGATGTCCACGGTTCGCCCGTTCTGATGCCCGATAATTACCAGAGGATCATTCCTGATGCCATGATGGCTGATATTCATTACCTCATTAACCAGTACGATCTGCGCAGTTCCGAACTTAAGGCAGAAGATATCACACTTCTGAAAGAGTATATAAAGAAGGTAAACGAGGACCCCAGGAAACAGTTTAAAGGTACCGAAATCAGCTCATATGCTTCACCCGACGGAAAACTTGACCTGAATGAGAAACTTTCAGTTAACAGGGGTGGAACGGCTGATAAATTTATCAGGAGCGAGTTTGCAAAGATCGAGGCTGCCAAAGCTGCCAACTTCTTCAACGCAAAAACAACCGCTGAAGACTGGGATGGCTTCAGGGCAGAAGTTGAAAAATCAAATATTCAGGATAAAGACCTTATTCTTCGCGTCCTCTCGATGTATTCAGATCCTGAAGTACGTGAAAAAGAGATCAGGAATATGGCTGCTGCATTTGAAGTGCTGAAAACAGACATTCTTCCAAGGTTAAGAAGGTCAAAGATGACTGTAAATGTTGATCTTATAGGCCGCAGCGACGAAGAAATAATTGCCCAGTATAAATCCGATCCGAAAGTACTCACACTCGAGGAGATACTTCATGCCGGTGCATTGGTTACTGACATGAACGAGAAACTCGCCGTTTACCAGGCAGCCGCACAGCAATTCCCAACCTGCATCAGGGCCCATAACAATATAGGCTACTGCTATATTGCACTCGGCAAAGCCGATGAGGCTCTTGCTGCTCTCGACAAGGCAAAAGCTATAAATAACAACGATGTTGTTAAGAACAATATCGGTGCAGCTTATCTGCTAAAGGGCGACATCGCAAAAGCTGAAGAGGTTTTCAATTCAATGAGTGCAGCCACTGCAGAGTCAAAACATGCTCTGGGAGCAATAGCTATTACAAAAGGACAATATGATGCAGCGGTCAATTACCTTACAGGTGAATCATGCTTCAACCTCGCTCTTGCCCAGGTACTTAAAGGCGATGCTGCACGTGCAAAGATTACTCTTGACGGAATCAAAGAGCTTTGCAAATGCGGCAAACCTTCATATCTGAAGGCAGTAGTGGGAGCAAGACTTGACGACAGAAACTATGCAATGAACGGCCTTCGCGAAGCTATCGGCTTTAAAGCTGACTGGAAAGCCTACGCAAAGACCGACCTTGAACTTGCAAAATACTGGAACGACGACACTTTCAAGAGTGCTGTACAGTAAAGCTTTCGAATCTTAAATATTCAAAGGGAGTCCTTAAAAAGGCTCCCTTTTTTTATCTTAAGGCTGAAATCTTCAGGGTAAAATCCCACAGCACTATCCCTGCACTTACCGCAATGTTAAACGAATGTTTCGTTCCAAACTGCGGAATCTCAACACAGATATCACTCAAATCAACTGCTTCCTGCGAAACTCCGTTTATCTCATGCCCGAAGACAAAGGCATATTTTTTCCCCTTTTCAACCCTGAGATCCTGAAGCTCCACTGCACCTTCAACCTGTTCAACTGCGATAACCAGGTAACCTTTCTCTTTCAGGATTCGGATAGCCTCCTCCGCCGTTTTAAAGTATTGCCATGATACCGATTCTGTGGCCCCCAGGGCTGTTTTCTGTATGTCCCGGTGCGGCGGAACCGGCGTAATGCCGCACAGGAAAAGTTCTTCAACAAGGAATGCATCACAGGTTCTGAATACCGAACCGGTATTGTTATGACTCCTTATATTATCAAGCACTACTGCAACAGGATTTTTTCCCGTTCTTCTGAAATCCTCAATGCTCATCCTTCCCAGTTCGCTGTTGAGCTTTTTCCTCATTATCCAGATTTTACGACGAAAATATTAAAAAAACCGGCTATTTTTGTTATTTTACACCTCATCTACAATAAGGTTTAAAACCGGTAATATGAATATACACGAATACCAGGGTAAATCAATACTGAAGGCTTACGGTGTAGACATACAGGAAGGCTATGTTGCCGAAACGCCCGATCAGGCAAAAATGGTGGCCGGGGAATTGAAATCAAAACTCGGCGCAGATGTATTTGTAATCAAAGCCCAGATACATGCAGGCGGCAGAGGCAAGGGAGGAGGAGTCAAACTGGCCAGATCCGTCGATGAAGCCGGTGAGGTTGCAGGAAAAATACTTGGCATGCAGCTGGTTACTCCCCAGACCGGCCCGGCTGGAAAACGCGTAAACAAGGTGCTTGTGGCATGCGATGTATATTATAAAGGCGAATCGGACCCGCGTGAATTCTACGTAAGCATCCTGCTTAACAGGGACACTTCATCATACGAAATAGTCTATTCTCCCGAAGGCGGCACCGATATAGAGGAGGTGGCTGCAAATAATCCGGAGAGGATATTCAGGGAGCCCGTCGATCCTTCCGCCGGGCTGCAGGAGTTCCAAACCAGGAAAATTGCCTTTAATCTCGGACTGGAAGGCAGGGCATTGCTAAATATGCAGAAATTTCTTCGGGGAATCTACGAGGCATTCACGGGTACCAATGCAATGCTTCTTGAAATTAATCCGGTACTCAAGACAAGCGATGACAGAATACTTGCTGTTGACTCAAAAGTGATACTGGACGACAATGCTCTTTTCCGTCATCCCGAGCTTGCAGAAATGAGAGACCTGTCAGAGGAAAATCCTTACGAGGTTGAGGCTGGCAGGCAAAACCTGAATTTCATCAAACTTGACGGCAATGTGGGATGTATGGTTAACGGGGCGGGACTGGCAATGGCAACCATGGACCTGATTAAGCTTTCGGGCGGCGAGCCGGCAAATTTCCTCGATGTTGGAGGGGGAGCAAGTCCGGCAACAGTAGAGGCAGGCTTCAGGCTTATTCTGAAGGATCCAAACGTAAAGGCAATACTGATTAATATTTTTGGCGGGATAGTAAGGTGCGACCGTGTTGCCAAAGGCGTGGTTGAGGCTTACAGGGCTGTGGGTGAGATAAAAGTGCCTATTGTCGTAAGGCTGCAGGGGACCAATGCCGAAGAGGCTAAGGAAATTATTGACAAATCGGGACTTAAGGTATTTTCGGCCGTCACTTTCTCCGACGCTGCGGAAAGGGTTAAGGAACTCCTGGCTGCTAGTGCCGGATAAAAGTTCCCTCCGGTTCCGGATCAGGTTTTATGTGAACCGTCACAGTAGGGCTTATTTCCCGACCTCCCGCAGCGGCACAGATATACTTCTTCGGGTGAGTCCATAATATCGCGCTTCGAGTCACTCACCATGAAATTACCCGTTATTTTTATCGGACCATCCTCAAGCACTTCAACAATAGCCTGAGGTTTGAACTCTTTTTTAACCTCTTCCATAATTCAGTTATCGTTAAATCCTGTTTTCCGGTGGGTGCCGTCACAAAAGGGGAGGTGATTGCTGGAGCCGCACCTGCATAATGAAATAATACTTTCGTCAACGTTCTTCTCTTTCCCGCCGTATTTAAGAACAAAAGAGCCGTTTATTACCACGGGTCCGTCGGGCATTATCTTAACCGATACCGGTTCAGCATTTGCACTACTGTCATTTTTAAGGAGATCGGGCCTTCTGAAATTTACATGATTGGTGTTTGAAGGATCGATATCGCGGTTTTTTTCTTCATCGTTCCACTTCCATGTAAGGGCCTCTGTGGGGCACATATTCACGGTTCTTATTATTTCGGCTGTTGAGGCGCCGTACATATCAACCCATGGCCTGCGACCCGGATCAAATACTTCCAGAAGCTCCCTGTAACAGTGTGAGGCATGCACACATGCATCAGGCTTCCAGTAAACGGTGATCTCACCATTGGTGTATTTTCTTCCCCTGCGGTTTCTGTTTTCACTTTCCATACAAGGTCCGGTTTTTTCGGGTGCAATTGGAAGTGGTCAGCAGGCGAAGTTAATAAAAAGAGTGTTGTAAAACTATGATTATTTGTTAATAAGTATTTGGATAAAGATATTATTTTTGCGCCGGCATTAGAATTCCAAAGAATAAAAAGATATTGCCTGTATCCGGTCTGGATTGGGCGGGAAGTGACAGAAGAAGGGGATACTTAAGGATTGAACTGGTACTGTTTTATATCGGGGATGCTTATATCGGGTGAGGAAAAGATAACCGGGAAGGTTCTCTTTTCCATCGATATGCTTTTTTCGGGTAAAGGAGTACCTGTGACAGTCGTAATACTGGCTGCATTCGTTATTGTCTTAGCCGTAACATTAAGTCTCGTGTCATTCTTCCTGTCGCGGAAGCTTAAAGAATCAAACCGCATCCTTGAAAACAAAACCAGGACTGTTGAAGATTTAAACAACAAGCTGTTTCAGTTGAACAGGAAACTGAATGAATACGCCGAAAACCTTCTTCATCAATTATCCGATTCCGATAATTTCTTCAGAACACTTCTGGATTCAGCTGAAGATGGAATAGCCTTTTATGATAAGGCTTTCAACCTGAAATTTTCAAATGATACATTTTATTCTCTCCTCGGCCTGACACGGGAAGAATACAACAAAATTAACCCTGAAGGTCTGATACATCCTGAGGATACCGGTTACCTGCAGAAAAGAAATGACGCCGTTAAGAGCAATAAATCCTATGAATCTGAATTGCGTTTAAAACATAAGAATGGGCACTATATAACCCTTTCAACCAAAACAGTTCCTGTTCCGGACACGAAAGGAGAAGCCACAGGTTATCTAATAATCTCGAGAGATATCACGGCACAGAAGAAGTACCATGAAGAACTTTTAAAAGCCAAGAATGAGGTTGAGGAAAGCAACAAGCTGAAGGCAAGCTTTCTTGCCAACATTTCCCATGAAATCAGGACGCCTCTTAACAGCGTTGTGGGATTTGCAAATCTTCTGTATGATAACTCACTATCTCCTGAAACAAGGGTCGAATATATTGATCATATTAACTATAACAGTGAAAAGCTTCTTCAGATTATAGGTGATATAATTGATTTGTCGAGACTTGAAAGCTCCGAACTCGAGGTTACATACGAGGAAAACTCTGTTTCTGAAATTCTCCGTGATGCCGCTGAGAGTATAGATGCAATAATAAAACGCAATGAGAAGCCGGTTGTGCTTGTTGTCAGAAACGAACTCGACAGCAGTCAGGATATGATTTTCACCGACAGAGTATGGCTTAAAAGAGTGTTGCATCATCTGCTGGAAAATGCCGTTAAATTTACTCTTGAAGGATCGGTTGAAGTTAATTGCAGGAAGCAGGATAATAACCTTTGCTTCAGTGTAAAAGACACAGGCATTGGAATAAGCAGGGAGAACCTGGATGTAATTTTTGAAGGCTTCAGGCAGGAAGTGAACGGACATCAGAGGCCCTTTGAAGGTCTGGGAATAGGGCTCACCCTTGTAAGGGAAGTACTGAAAAGGATGGGGGGTGACATAAAAGTTGTGTCAGAAAAGGGGCTTGGGTCGGAGTTCTCATTTACAATTCCTTACAGACCGGCAGGCAGTTCTGCTTATCAAATAAATGTAAACCGTGAATTCAGGGAGAATTACAACTGGACTTCGAGAAAATGCCTTGTAGTCGATGATAACAGGGAGATACTGATTTACATCAAACGGATATTGTCAGATACAGGCATTGAAGTTTTTACTGCGAAATCGGCGGCAGAAGCACTCTCGATGCTGAATAAACAGACAGATCTGGATATTGTACTGCTTGATATGCAGATGCCGGAAATGAACGGTATTGAAGCGGCTCGCGAAATCAGAAAAATAAGAAAGGACATACCGGTTATAGCGCAAACGGCATTCATCTTCGAAAACGATAAGGACATCATACTCGAGGCGGGCTGCGACGCATGCCTGATAAAACCTGTCAGGAAGGAGAACCTCCTCTCAACAATGTCGCTGTTTATAAAATGATCACACCTCAGGTCCCCCCTTCAATCACTCTTCACTTTTTTATACGTATCTTTATTTCGCTCCGAAAAGATTCTGTTTTACTTAATGACCGGCAACCTCTATGCAGATATAATTCTTCCGCTGGCACTTAAAGGAACATTTACCTACAGTGTGCCGGAACATCTTGCTCCCGATCTGAAACCCGGGAAGAGAGTGGTGGTACAGTTCGGTAAGAAGAAACTTTATACCGGGATTGTAGTCAGGATTCACAACAGCAGGCCTGATTTTGAAATCATCAAGGAAATAGCTGAAATTGTCGACAGCGCCCCTCTGCTTAATGAAGAAGTCTTAAAATACTGGGAGTGGATGGCTGGTTACTATATGTGCACTCCCGGCGAGGTAATGAAGGCAGCCCTTCCTTCCTCTCTCTATCCTGAAAGTGAGACAATTATTGAGCCGGATCCGTCATTTGATGATTTCAGTTCCCTCGACAGGCCATCTGCAAAGCTGCTCTCCATTATAATCAGAAGGAAGAAGATAAAGCCCGGAAATCTTCCGCCGGTAGTCGATAACAGGAACAGTTTAAAACTGATAAATAACCTGATCTCATGCAAAGCAGTTATTGCAGGCGAGTCTCTTAGAAATGCCCCTTTGAAGGAGCTTGAAAAATATGTTGTTCTTGCCGAAAAATTTACAAGCAACAGGATTGAGGATATTCTTACTGGTTTAAAGAGTGCTCCCAGGCAGAAAGAAATGCTTGAGAAATATCTGAACATTACCGGTTACGGCAGCGGTAAGGACATAATACCGGTAAGAAAAACAGAATTCACGGGAATGGAAGTGGCACTGGCGGCACTTACACATAAGAATATCCTTAGAGTGGTAAACCTTGAGAGAAGGAGTGTACAAAGGGTAACGGCAGATGCCGTCGAACCCGAACCGCTCACAGGTTCCCAGGCTGTGGCTTATGAAGAGATAAAATCACAGTACAGTTCGGGTAAACGGATTTTTCTGATAAACGGAGTAACCTCCAGCGGAAAAACGCAGCTGTACATACATCTCATCAAGGAAATGCTGAAGGAAGGTAAACAGGTTCTCTACCTGCTTCCTGAGATAGCCCTGACAAGGCAGATAATCGACAGGTTAAAGAAATATTTCGGTGAAAGCACGGCGGTTTACCATTCAAGAATCACTGCGCGTGAAAGGAACGCAATTATAAGAGGCATCACGGAAAGTGATCCCGAAAAGAGAATTAAACTCCTGCTTGGCGCCCGTTCGTCGGTTCTGCTGCCATTTCGCAACCCCGGGCTTATAATTGTTGATGAGGAACACGACGGTTCTTATAAGCAGCACGATCCCTCTCCCCGCTATAATGCAAGGGATGCGGCCATTATGCTGGCCCATTTCTGCAATGCCGTAACAATACTGGGTTCGGCAACTCCGTCAATTGAGAGCTATTTTAATGCACGGGCAGGGAAATACGGGTATGTAGAGCTTAGGGAGCGCTTTGGAAAGGTAAACCTGCCTGAAATAATCGTGGTTAATACCAGGGAGGCCTACAGGAAAAAACTGATGGTGTCGCATTTTTCCCCGCAGCTGATTGAACTTATTGATGAGGCTCTTGCCAATGGTGAACAGGTGCTTCTTTTCCGTAACAGACGCGGTTTTTCTTCATACCTTGAATGCGGAGAATGCGGATGGATACCCGTATGCACCCAGTGTGCCGTCAATCTTACTTATCACCGGGAGCAGAAAAGAGCCGTATGTCATTATTGCGGTATCTCTGTTCCGGTACCTGCAAAATGCCCGCTATGCGGATCATTCTCAATTGAGACAAGAGGTTTTGGCACAGAAAAAATAGAGGATGAAATTAAGCTTCTTTTTCCCCAGGCCAGGGTGGCAAGAATGGATCAGGACACAACCCGGAAGGCAGATTCATTTAACAAAATTATTGAAGACCTTGAATCGGGAAGGACAGATATCCTTACCGGCACCCAGATGATCTCAAAGGGCCTTGATATTGAAAATCTTACGGTTGTAGGTATTCTCAATGCCGACTCGTTGCTGAATTATCCCGATTTCAGGGCTCATGAGCGCGCCTTCCAGATGATGTCGCAGGTTAGCGGCAGGGCAGGCAGGAGGAATAAGCAGGGGAAGGTTGTAATACAGGTATCCGATCCTTACCACAGGATTATACAATACGTGATGCGAAATGACTATAAGGCTTTCTACCTTCACCAGGCCGAAGAGAGAAAGACTTTCAACTACCCGCCGTTCTGCAGGCTCATCAGAATAACCGTGAAACATAAAAAGAAAAATATTCTCGATCAGATGGCAGGAATTCTGGGGCAGAGGCTGAGGGAATATTTCGGCAAAAGAGTTCTGGGTCCTGAATACCCCCATGTGTCGAAGATACAGCTATGGTATAATAAGGAAATACTTATTAAGATTGAGAAGGAGAAACCTGTTATTAAGGCTAAAGAGCATATAATGAATGCCATCGAGTCCATCGGAAATGAAAAAGGCAGCTCTTCACTCCGTATTGCAGTGGATGTTGATCCGTATTGATTTTGTTCGACTTAAACGTTAAGCAATACGTCATTACCGGTTGGCTCTTTGTAAAAACCTGTTAATTTTGAAAATAAAAAGGGATGAAGATTGAAGTATCGAACGGCGAGATAATTGACAAGCTTACCATAATAATGATCAAGCTTGAAAGAATTTCCGACCCGGAAAAACTGGAAAATCTCAGGAAAGAGTACGCCATTCTAAAGGAGGCAGCCGACAAAATAATAAGCATGGACGACCCGCTTGTAAAGGAACTCTATTCTGTAAACTGCAAGTTGTGGGACATCGAGGATCATATCCGTGATCTTGAGAGGAAGAAAGATTTCGGAAGTGATTTCGTTGAGACCGCCCGGTCGGTGTATTTCAGCAACGACCGGAGAGCTTCACTGAAGAGGGAAATCAATCTCAGGACCTCGTCAGGACTTATCGAAGAGAAATCATACGAGAAATATTAATGCGAATTCTGGTAATACGGCTTTCTGCCATGGGAGATGTAGCTCTGTCTCTGCCTGTCGTAAAGGCTTTTGTGACGAAATACCCAGGCTGCGAGATCGTTTTTCTTACCCGGAAAGCTTTCGGAAGTTATTTCAGGAACATACCTGAGTTAACAATCTATGCACCAGATCTTGAAGCCAGACATAAAGGCTTAATGGGGATATTCAGATTATTCAGGGATCTGCAGGGGACAGGGCGTTTTGATTGCGTAATAGACCTGCACGACGTATTGCGTTCAAAGGTTATACGTTTGTTATTCAGAATGTCGGGTACAAGGGTTGTGTGTATCGATAAGGGCAGGAAAGAGAAAAATGAACTTATCGGGGGCAGGAAGAAAAAGCGGCTTAAACATACGGTTGAAAGATATGCAGATACATTCAGGAGAGCCGGATTTGATTTTGAACCTGTTAAAGGCAAATGCATTTATCCGGAGGATGATGCATGGGCAAAAGCTGCATCTCTTCTGTCCGGCACCAAAGAAACCTTAAATGTGGGTATTGCCCCTTTTGCAAAGCACGCCCTTAAGCAATGGCCGGCTGGGAAAATGATAAGGTTAATGGAGATGATAAGTGCAGCGAAGAGAACTCATTTCTGGCTCTTCGGAGGTAAAGATGAATGCGCACAACTGACTGAGATAGAGAAGAGTGTGCCGGGTGTTGTAAGTCTTTGCGGCCGGCTGACCATTGAGGAGGAGATGGCAGTGATGGGGCATCTCGATTTCATGATAACTATGGATTCCTCCAACATGCACATGGCGGCACTTGCCGGAACAAGAGTTATCTCGATATGGGGAGCCACTGACCCTATGGCAGGTTTTGGAGCCTGGGGTCAGCCTGAAGAATACTCTTTGGGCATTTCACATTCCGTTCTGCCGTGCAGGCCCTGCACAGTATACGGCAGGGGCAAATGCCGGCGTGGTGATTTTGCCTGCATGGAATGGCTGACGCCGGAACAGGTATATGAAAAACTTGTTGAGTTGTCATTAATCAAGGTATCCTGAGATGGACAGTGCAGATAATCAGCAGGTTAATATAGGTTGTCGGGGCGGTATTGAGTATGGGAATAAGGTTTCCGTTAGATTTTTAGATTAGAAAATTTATTAAATAGTAAAAAATATTAAATGATAAAATTTATCAAATAATAGAAATTTTTAAATGATAAAAATTATCAAATAATAAAAATTATTAAATAGTAAAAATTTTCAAATAGTAAAAAATATCAGATAATAAAATTTATCAGCCAGAACCAATTCATCAGATTGGCATTGTGCCTTGAAAACCAATTATATTAACAGCAGCAATTTTGTAAATCCTGTTTCTGACATATATTATGAAGCTACAAAAATTCTTTCCGGTAATTATTTATTCTGCTATCCAACTCCTGATCCCCGCTTGTTCCGAATATGGAAATAAACCACCATTTGAACCTGCAGACAAAGTCAATACCCTCATGGGTACCGATTCCGATTACAGACTTTCCCATGGAAATACTTATCCGGCTGTTGGCATGCCGTGGGGAATGAATTCGTGGACACCCCAGACCGGCCGCATGGGAAACGGGTGGGCTTACACCTACGACGCCACCAAAATTAACGGCATTAAGCAGACACACCAGCCAAGCCCCTGGATCAACGATTATGCTGCATTTGCCCTTATGGCCGTAACAGGAAGAGAAGTTTATAGAGAAGAGGAGAGGGCTTCGTGGTTTTCACATAAGGCCGAGATCGCAAAACCTTACTACTACAGTGTTTACCTCGCCGATCATGATGTTACGGCCGAGGTGACACCTACACGCCGTGCTGCAATCTTCAGGTTCACCTTCCCCGAAAGTGATTCATCATTTATTGTACTTGACGCATTTAACATGGGTTCGGCGGTAAATATAATCCCCGGTGAAAGAAAAATCACGGGTTATTGCAGAAACAACAGGGGAGGGGTGCCGGAAAATTTCCACAACTATTTTGTGGCCGTTTTTGACCGTGACTTTGATTCTTTCTCAGTCTGGCATGGAGATACGCTTGAAAAGGGAATTTCCTCGGCCGATGGCCGTCACACCGGAGCTGTTGTGCGTTTCAGGACCAAAAGGGGGGATAAGATATCTGTCAGGGTTGCTTCGTCATTCATAAGTCCTCAGCAGGCTTTGCTGAACCTTGAGAGAGAAACCGGAGAAAAGGATTTTGAGACTGTAAAGAATGAGTGCCGCGATGAATGGAACCGCCAGCTTGGCCGTATTCTGGTTGAAGGCGGCAGCGACGACCAGATAAGAACCTTCTATTCATGCCTTTACCGGATGCTTCTTTTCCCACGCGACCTGCACGAGGTAAACAGCAAAGGGGAGAAGATTCACTACAGCCCTTATAACGGACAGGTGCTGCCGGGGGAGATGTTTACCGACAATGGTTTCTGGGACACCTTCAGGGCGCAGTTCCCTTTCCTCACACTGTTGTACCCAGGATTGAACAGCAGGATAATGAATGGGCTTGTTAACACTTATCTCGAAAGCGGCTGGCTCCCCGAATGGGCTAGTCCGGGCCATCGCGACTGCATGATAGGCTCCAATTCTGCATCCATCATTGCAGACTCCTATTTAAAAGGCATACGGGGTTATGATATTGAAACTCTTTATGAAGCCGTAATAAAGAACACACTCGGTAACGGACCGGTAAGCTCCGTCGGCCGGCTGGGAGCAGAATACTATAACAGGCTCGGTTATGTACCTTACAATGTCGGGATAAGGGAAAGCACAGCGCGGACTCTTGAATATGCCTATGCCGATTTTTGTATTTCCCGGCTGGCCCGGGAGCTCGGAAAACCCGAAAATGAGGTGAAGTTGTATGAAGCCAGGGCCATGAATTATAAAAATGTCTTTGACACCGGCCGCAAACTCATGAGGGGGCGAAACGATGACGGGTCATTTCAGTCTCCTTTCAACCCGTTCAAATGGGGTGACGCATTCACCGAGGGCAACAGCTGGCATTATACCTGGAGTGTTTTCCAGGATATTGCTGGTCTGGCTGAGATGATGGGCGGAAGAGAAGATTTTATTGCCAGACTGGATTCAGTTTTTGAAGTGCCTCCGGTTTTCGATTATTCATATTACGGACAGGTTATTCATGAAATACGCGAGATGCAGATCATGAACATGGGAAACTATGCACATGGCAACCAGCCCATTCAGCACATGATATACCTGTATAATTATGCCGGCGAACCATGGAAAGCCCAGATGAGAGTAAGACAGGTGATGGATAAACTCTACAATTACACGCCCGACGGATATTGCGGCGATGAAGACAACGGTCAGACTTCGGCATGGTATGTATTTTCAGCCCTGGGATTTTACCCGGTTACCCCGGGTACCGGACAGTATGTATTCGGTTCGCCGCTCTTCAGAAAAGCAGTATTGGAGTTTGAGAACGGCCGGAAGCTCGTAATTACGGCTCCCGGCAATTCGGGAGAGAATATTTATGTCAGAAAAGTAAGGCTGAACGGGAAAGCATTGAAAAACAACTACATCACACATCAGGATCTTCAGAAGGGGGGAATACTTACATTCAGAATGGATTCTGATCCAAACCTTAAAAGAGGTACGGCAGCAGAATCATTTCCTTTCTCGATGAGTAAGTACAGATAGCGTCAGAATTTGAGCCGGACACCAATCCTCGACAGAAGAAGGGTTATAATGGTTACGGCAAGTGAAAAAAGTGCCGGACCTCCAATCTTTAACAACGGTGAGGATGATTCGTGATACGCTTGAAAGTTTATCCCGGCCAGCTGAGCAACTCCGTAAAAAAGAAAGGCAACGATGTAACCTGTAAAGAAACTTATTCCTGTCTTTTCTGCAAACCTTGCTTTAAACCCGAAATTTCTCAGGTCAAACAAAAAGAACAGGATAACAAACAGTAACATTGAAAACCCTGCGGCAATTAGAGCCCAGGCTGGTTGACCGTAAAAGCCTGCGGGTTGAATAAATTTAAAAAACAGGAGTAATCCAGCAGCAGTAACGGCTAAACCTGAAAACAAAAGAAGTAAAGCAGTTTTATTTGTGCCGTCATGAGGATTCTTTTTGATCATTATGCCAGCCAGCATTCCCGACACAAAAATAAAAGGGATATATCCGTCAAGTAAGACTCCGAAATATTTCCGGGCAGGGTCGAAGAGGCTGTTTATCCCGAGTGTGGAAAATATATTTAGTGCCAGGAAGAAAAAAGCTGCGAGAAGTGTACCTGAGATTGAATTCCGCATCAGCAGCCAGATTAAAGAGGAAGCCAGGAAGCCCCATCCGAACAGACCAGGCAGTTCCCAGTAACCAGTAATCAGGGAACCGTTGTTCTCATATGTACCTGACCTGAATTTAAAAACCAGTAACACAAGCAAGGCCAGACCGGCAATCCTCAAACCGCTGACAGTGAAAAAATTATTTTCCCTGTCGGGATACCGGTTCCAGACCAGAAATACCGCAACCGCCAGAATAACCGCCCATAAGCCTGGTCCGAAGCCGGTCAGTTCTTTATTTACTCTCGGTATATTGACCAGCATAGCACCCACAGTAATCATTATAAGTGAGATGGCAAAAACCGACCGCAGAATGTCGTAAACCGACTGCCCTTCGCTGATTTTTTTCGAGAGGCGAAACGGGATGGTCATTCCTGAAATGAAAAAGAAAAAGGAAATGATCAGAGTAAAAGCAATATTTATTCCTGATTGAGGCATATCTCCGTAAAACCAGTCGCCAAGGATCCCCTTGGAATAATCCATCAGGAAGATGGTGATTATCAGGGTCAGACCTTTTGCAATATCAATTGAGTGTATGCGCGAATCACTGAACATATCATGCTACGATAAGCTTCAAAATTAAGAATTTTAAGATGACATAATTTGAATGATCAAAAAACGGGTTTCACACGTCTTAAAAAAATATTACTTTTGTCAGCCTGAATCCGGGTAAACCGGAATAAGGGTTTTAAATCGGGGTGTAGCCCCGCCGTAGGCAGGGTACTACGTTCGGGGTAAAATCCCGGACAGGAAGTGAAGAGAAGGTTATTGAAATCGGGGTGTAGCCCCGCCGC
>JARKQN010000039.1 GCA_029974835.1 Bacteroidales bacterium | reverse complement strand
CGCACTACCAGGCATCGTGGGTCTGGAAAGACCCTTCACAGGCACCAATGCCCGTTTGGCCCGGCGTAATTGACGGGAAAGACTTCGGCCGCAAAAACATTGAAGAGCTCTATAAACCATGGATAGATGCTGTAAATAAGGGTATAGGAGTACATTGCGGTGAGTGTGGATGCTATAATAAAACACCCCATAATGTTTTTCTTGCCTGGTTCGAAGATGTGCTGAGTATCCTCACCGGGGCAGGAATAGGATACGCTCTCTGGAACTTCAGGGGAGATTTCGGAATACTCGACTCACGCAGGAGCGATGTTGAATATACCGAATGGTACGGTCATAAACTCGACGGTAAATTTCTGAACCTGCTTAAAAAATACTAGCCCTAAAGTATCGGCAATCCGACAATACTCAGACCCTTTAACCTGTCAACCTTCAATCATCTATTGCCTGGTAAACCATTGCCCTGAACTTACTCTGTATCTCACCATGGCTAAGGGGAGTCTGCTGGCAGAAGATCATTGCGACAATACCTTCCTTAGGATCGGCCCAGTATGTGGTTCCGAAATATCCTCCCCATGAGAATGAGCCTTCCGAGACCCCCAGTACCGACTGTCCTCTTCCGGTGGTAAGTTCAAACCCGAGCCCGAACTTGTTGTAACCAAGATTCAGGTCGCCTATCTGGTTCGATGTTATTAGTTCCACGGTTCTGCGCGACAAAAAGCGTTTGCCATTATAAACGCCATTGTTGAGAAGCATCTGCAGGAAAACGGCATAATCGTAAACCGTTGAGCTCAGGCCGGCTCCCCCCGAAAAATATGTGCCTTTCAGCAGAGGATAATTCACCATCTCCTGTCCGGTCGGAATTACATGTCCGTTCCTGTCTTCAGTGTTTACCTTTACAAGTCTTGTATGTTTCTCTTCGGGGAGATAGAAATAAGTATCATTCATTCCGAGGGGTTCGAAAAGATGTTTTTTAAGATAGAGATCAAGGCTCTCTCCCGACCAGATTTCAACCAGGTACCCGAGCACATCGACATTCAATCCGTAGGTGAACCTCTCCCCCGGATGGTGAGCGAGGGGAAGTTTGCCCAGTGCCCTCATTTTTTCGCCAAGAACCATCTGGTCGGTTCCGAAGCCTCCGGGAATGCCATGTTTTGCATAGATTGCCCTCATAACAGGTGAACCTATTCCCGCATAGTCAATTCCGGAAGTATGTGTGAAGAGGTCTCTTATTGTTATCTCGCGCCTGGCCGGCACTGTGGTGAAAGTTGTGTCTCTTTCATTGAATTTATCCAGTACCCGGGGGTTCTTAAATTCCGGAATATACTTAGAAACAGGATCATCCGGCAGGAATTTTCCCTCTTCGAAAAGCATCATAGCTGCAATGCTGACTATTGCTTTTGTCTGTGAGGCGATACGGAAGATATCATCTCTTTTCAGAGGTGTTTTTGACTCAATGTCGCTTACTCCGAAGGCTTTGTAATAAACAATGCTTCCGTTGCGGGCAATAAAACCGGCTGCACCTGCAGTCCAGCCGCTGTCGATTACCGATTCTATCATCCTGTCGATGCGGTTGAGACGTTCGGACGACATGCCGGCCGATTCGGGAGATGCTTCCTTAAGAACCGGACTTTCCTTTTTACTTGTTTCTTTGCTACTGCATGAAAACAGTGTCAGCAGAAGAACTGCCGTAAGCGAAAGAATAAAGGTTTTTTTCATTGGATTACAGGTTAATTAATATTCTGCTTATTCAGACAAATTTACACATATTCCCGTCAATACAAACCTGAGGCACTTTGATGATCCGGTGTGTCACAGGGCTGATCCCGGAGGGAGTGTCACTTTTTTTTAATTACGTCACCCATAAAGAATCCGGTGTGCGGGGGCTGGTTGTATACGACATTCTGCCAGGCCACGCCCAGGCGGTAAACGGGGTCGTGCATAAGTGTCGGCATGCGGTATTGTGTCGGTATGCCGGTTGTAAAAAGAAGCAGCGAATTATTGTCTGTACTTCTGAAGATAACCTCTTCGCGCCAGTCGCCGAGTAGGTCGGCGCTAAGAACGGGAGTTGCCTTTGTTCCGTTAATTGAGACTCCTCCATATTTTGATGCATCGAGCAGCCGTACCGGTTTGTGATTAATATAATCCCAGTCGTCGATATAAGAGCGGTCAAGCAGTTCGTCCTGAAGGTCTCCGTCCCAGTAGATGCGGAAATTAACCGGGGGCAATGAAGATGTTATTTTTTCACCTTTAACATTATAAATGCCTCCGGTGCGTGAGGACCATAATTCATAACCCCTGTGATTTGGATATATGTCAGCGGCAAGCCCTCTTCCGACATCGGTTGAGTCGGGAATTCTGAGCAGTATTTTTCCGTCAGCTGCGCTGTGCATTACCGAGCCCCATCCGCCGGTCTCCTTAACCGCCCATACTTCCAGTCCGGGAATATCGGGGTCAAGGTCGGAAAGGTGCATGGCGTCACCATGGCCCATTCGGGTGGTATAGATTGGTGTCCCGTCATCGTCAAATGCGCAGGAGCCGTATATTATCTCATCCCTGCCGTCGTCGTCTACGTCGGCCACGCTGAGGTTATGATTTCCCTGTCCCATAAATTCAGGAAAACCCTTGTCGGAGTCGAAGAGCCAGCGCATTGTCAGTTTTCCGTTTCTCCAGTCCCATGCCGCAAGTGTAGTGCGTCCGTAATACCCTCTGCACATTACTAAAGATGGTTGTTTTCCGTCGAGATAAGCCACGCAGGCGAGAAAACGGTCGACCCTGTTGCCATTGCATTCGTTGGCGCCCCAGCCGCATACATTTCCTCTACCCGGCACATAATCAACCGTCTGCATTGCCTCTCCCGTAAGGCCGTTAAAGACGGTTAAGTATTCGGGACCGGTCAGAATCCTTCCTCTCTCATTCACATTATCTGCATCACGGTTTCCTATTATCTTACCTTTCCCGTCGACGGTTCCGTCGGCAGTTTTGCAAACCACCTCAGCCTTTCCGTCGCCGTCGAAATCAAAAACGAGGAACTGGGTGTAGTGGGCGCCGGCCCTGATATTCGTACCAAGATTTATTCTCCATAGCTGTCTGCCATCAACCTCATAGGCATCAAGGATCACATTTCCTGTGAACCCATCCTGGGCGTTATCCCTGGCATTTGAAGGATCCCATTTAAGAACAATTTCATATTGTCCGTCGCCGTCGAGGTCGCCGGCACCTGCGTCACCCGGTGAATATGAATATTGCCGTCTGTTCTGTGTCTGAGACATCCGGACTGGGAGAGTACTATTATTGGCATTCGCCCGCGGTTGGGTCTGTCCCTGACGGCGGTCAGGCGGTATATATTCCCTTTCCATCTCTCCGCCCGGCGGCCTGTTGAGAGGTATTCTCAGAAAGCCATCCTTCCAAACCATGCATGAAGATGATTCTCCCTGCTCTCTGCCTTTTATGACTGACTTTACCTTATAAATTTCATCACTTGTTACGGAATCAGTGTAGCAGGTTGTTTCAGTGAGTGGTTTTTTATTGAGCTTTCTTTCTCCGCGATAGAGGTTAAAACCAATACCCTCCGGATCTGTTGCAAGAAGCCGCCAGCTTATAAAAACGGAGTTAGGATCTGTTCTCACGGCCACTATTCCGCGGTCGAGTGATTCCGGTTGCCTGCTTATCGGTTTCTGTGCGTTTAGATTAATAGCTCCGGCAACATATAGCAGGACAGAAAGTATTTTAAAATTTCTCATGATTGAATCAATAATGGTTTCTCAGGTTTGGTCATTTCTCACCCGGCCCGTTACTAAGAAGCCCGGAAGCGCTATTTCATTCTGTAAACTTCCGAGCCGGCCAGGAGGAAGCACCCCAGTCCGAAATCCTCGAAATTGGGAACTTTATCATAACCTACCGGCTGGCTGTCTTTGGGTTCCTTACCTGTTCCCTGCACATACCCCAGAAAACCGTTTGGGTGCAGGCAATCTTCGACCAGAGCCTTCCAGGATTGCTGTACAAGAGGTTTATATTTTTTGGGATCAAGGATACCGTTGTTGATACCCCATGCCAGGCCGTAGGTAAAGAGGGCTGTGCCGGTGAGCTCCTTACCTCCGAAGTGAGCAGGGTCGTGCAGGCTAACGTTCCAGAAGCCGTCGTAGCGCCGGCAGGCAGCCAGAGCCTCAGCCATTTCCCTGAACGTTTTAACGAATTCACTCCTGTAAGGGCTGTTCACCGGCAGCCATTCGAGGGTTCTCACTATGCCTGCCAGCACCCATCCGTTTCCTCTCGACCAGTAGCAGTTACGGCCGTTTGGCTCAACGTAGGGAGGATCGAAATCCCTGTCGCGCCACCACAGTTTATCTTTCTCACTGTAGAGACCATTGTCACCATGTCTGGTTTTTGTGTAATTGTACATCTCAAAAAGCCGGTCGAAGTACCTGTTATCTCCGGTTACAAAGCCGAGCCGGGCGAATACAGGCATAGCCATATGCAGGAGGTCGATCCAGCTCCAGTCGTCGGTTTTATCGGTGGCAAGCATGTTATCGATGCAGGCTTTGATATCAGCAATTCTTTCCTTTCTGGTTGTATCCATCAGGTAAAGATCAATATATGTCTGGCCGCAGCACTGATCATCTCCGTTTCTTGTTTTAATCCCGTTACGGAGGCCCCATTTATGAAACTCACCCCACCTGGTCATGTATTCCAGATATGCGGGGTCAGGTTTAAGTTTATATAATGCCATAAGTCCTTCATAATAAGTACCGCGGGTCCAGATATTACTCGGCCTTTCGCGGTCGGTAACGATGGTTTTTCCCACATCGGGCCATTTATCCATGAAGTATTTATTGGCCAGCATCATAGCCTGTAACGTGCTCTCTTTTGAAAGAGGTTTTATTGTTCCGGCTGCTCCCGGATATTTTCCCGCTCTGGTGAGAAGCAGGGCTGCAAGGTTTTCTGCGGCTTTACGGTTTTCGAAATCGGGTGTTAACCGGTCATGGTCGATATATTCGTTGTATATCCACGGGTCGCCAATGGCAAAAACATAACCTTTGCCATAACTGCACTCGGCCATGAGAACATTTCCGTTCTCAACAAGTACGGGTTTTGCCTTCCCCGTAACATTTAATGATGCCACCTCCTTGATGTATATCTTTTTCACGTCCCTGAAAAGGGGATGCCCGGGAAGATCAGTACAGGCTCCCATGTCCCACTTTGTCCCCGTAACCGGGTGAAGTGTGACATGATTGAAGGTCATGCCAAACACTGACATCAGCCTGTTGAGGTTTGTGAATTCGCAGTTAGGTGCATCGTTGGCCAGCACAGCCAGAACGCCCCCTTTCCTGACCCAGGCTGAAATTGCCTTCACGTCGCCGGGTGAAATATAATTCGGCGTTTTGCTTTCCGTGGTTGTATCGGGGTCGACAATAATGTAAACCTGTATCTTATTAAGCGATTCCGGAGTCGGTTTACCGAGAGTTGTAATTTCGGCTCCCAATCCTTTAAATATTTCCCCCCAGCGTGAATATCCGCTCCATGCGGTGTCGGACCAGAGGTAATGGTAAGGCTGACCCGTTTTGGCATTGGTTTCACGGTTGAACCAGTTATCAAGTCCTGCGACGGGTTGACCCTCAAGGGTCAGGATGTGCGTAAGCAGGATCAGAATGATTGTTAGATACGGTTTGGTCTTCATGGTTTGGTTATTTTCTCAAAAATATAAATAATGCAGGAAATCAGGGAATCTTATTTTCCACCGGGATTTTCTATCTTTATTGCCCGATTTTTGTTATCAAACCTATAAATCATGAAATCTTTCAAACCAATTCTTATTGCAGGCATTATACTGCTGTCAGCTACGTCGGCTTACGGGCAGTGGAAAAACCTCATCGGCAAAGATCTTTCAAACTGGGAACAGCTTAACGGTACAGCTCCCTTCAAACTTGAGAAAGGGGTAATTACCGGTACCACGGTGGTCGGGTCGCCCAATTCTTTCCTTTGTACAAAGGAAAAATACGGGGATTTTATTCTTGAATTCGATACATGGTTCGATCCTAAAATGAATTCGGGGGTGCAAATCCGCAGCGAAAGCCGGCCCGATTATCAGAACGGCAGGGTGCACGGTTACCAGGTGGAGATGGACCCGTCGGACCGTGCCTGGTCGGGCGGCATATATGATGAAGCGCGCAGGGGCTGGCTCTATTCGCTCGAACGAAACCCGGAAGGAAGAAAAGCACTTAAAGTGGGTGAATGGAATCACTACCGCATTGAAGCCATTGGTAATTCCATCAGAACATGGGTTAACGGCATACCCTGTGCCGACCTCGTTGACGATATGACACCTTCAGGTTTCATTGCAATCCAGGTGCACAGTATTGGAAATGACAATTCCAGTGCAGGCCTTCAGGTGAAATGGAAAAACATGAAAATAATCACCAAAAACCCTGAAAAATATAAAACTCCCTATTCGCCGGTGATTCCGCAGGTAAGCTTTCTTACCAATAAACTTACCGACCGTGAAAAAGCCGAGGGGTGGAGGCTGCTTTTCGACGGCGTAACCTCCGGGGGCTGGATGAATGCCCGTACCGGAAAATTCCCGGAGAACGGTTGGGAAATAAAGAACGATGAACTTATCGTCAACCCCGGGACAAAAAAACCGGGCGGCGGAGGCGACATAGTGACTGTCGACAAATTCACCAATTTCATACTGGTCGCGGATTTTAAATATTCCAAAGGGGCAAACAGCGGTATCAAATATTTTATCGATACCGAATCGGACGGAGGGAAAAATGCGTCGATAGGGTGCGAGTACCAGGTTCTTGACGACAGGAACCATCCGGACGCAAAGGCAGGTATTGACGGAAACCGCACACTGGCAGGACTTTACGACCTTATCCCGCCGAAAAACAAACGCGATAACGGCATTGACCAGTGGAACAGGGCAATGATAGTTGTTAACGGCAACAAGGTGCAGCACTGGCTTAACGATAACCTTACCGTTGAATATGAAAGAGGCACACCCGAATGGAAAGCCCTCGTTGAGAAAAGCAAATTCAAAGGAATGGAAAACTTCGGCCTTGTAAGGGAAGGAAGAATCCTCCTGCAGGACCACGGCAACCTGGTCTCTTTCAGGAATATTAAAATAAAGGAAATTAAATAAAAAAATCCCCGGGATATTACCGGGGACTCAGTCCTGAAATATCATCCCGGCATAAAAATGCCGGGTTTATTTTAATTTATACTTTTTCAGGTACTATATATGGATTGCGGTAATTTCTGGTCAGCATCCTGTCAGCTTCGTCATCACCGATAAACTTTTCTTTTACAGGATCGAATTTCAGGGTTCTGCCGGTACGGTAGGCGATGTTTCCCAGATGTGATAATGCTGAGGAAAGATGGGCTGTCTCGACCGGGGCATTAAGGACAGATTTATCATGCTTCCTGACCGCCTCAATGAAGTTGGCATAATGATCGCCGCCTGCCTTGCGCGACGGCCCCGGTTTCTTGTCCCGTCCCAGGAAGGATTCATACCTGTCGTAGTTGTAAACCACCAGATAACCTTCTGTTCCGTAAAAGATATTGCCGACGGAGACTCCGTTTTCCTCATTGGTTATCCACGGTCTGACTTCAAATTCGATCATTTTCCTTTCCTTCGGATACATGAACTGGCATGAGAGAACGTCGGGGGTTACTTTTGCGTCATCATGGACAAACTTACCACCTCCCGCTGAAATTACTTCGGGAAGTCCGACATCGAGTCCCCACATGCAGAGATCCGTTTCATGCGTACCCTGGTTTCCTATGTCGCCATTACCGTAGTTCCAGTGCCAGTGCCAGTTATAATGCACATAATCTCTCGAGAAAGGCAGCATCTCTGCGGGTCCCGTCCAGAGGTCATAATCAAGGCCTTCGGGTACAGGAGATGGCCCTTTCCTTCCGACATCATCCCTCCATCTGAACACAAGACCACGGGCCATATAAACCCTTCCAATGAGTCCGTCGCGCAGGTGTTTAATCGCCTCCTGCACTGCGGCTGAGCTGCGGAGCTGTATTCCGTGCTGCACAATCCTGTCATATTTCGCTGCAGCCTCAACCATTTTACGTCCTTCAAAAATGTTGTGGGAACCCGGTTTTTCAACATACACATCCTTGCCGGCCTGCATGGCCCAGATTGCAGCAAGTGAATGCCAGTGATTGGGTGTCGCAATGCTTACCGCATCTATTGACTTGTCGAGGTAAAGCTTTCTTAAATCCTGGTACTGCTTAACCTTTCTCCCGTATTTCTTTTCAAACTCACCGGCCCTGTTTCCAAGAACTACAAGGTCGGGATCGCAGAGAGCAACAACCTCCACCCCTTCGAGCTTTCCATACCCTTCTATATGATTTGTCCCCCGGCCGTTGACCCCGAGAACGGCAACAGTCACCCGGTCGGCTGCACCAAATGCACGTGAGGGAATAACGGTCGGAACCGTTAGCGCAGCTGCTCCCAGTGCGGATTTCTGAACAAAATCCCTTCTGGTTAAAACTTTCTTTTCATTCATGGTTTTATTGGTTTTAAGGTTTAATTATAATGGTTTCGTATTTTCATCCTTTACAGGGCAATGAATACAGATAACCAATCACAAAAATATACATCCTGTCAACATAATCATTTTTCAGGGATTAATTTTTATGCCGTACAATGCAAAACCCAATCCGATAAGCACGTTTTTATTATTTTCACAGACGGAAAATTTATAAACTAAATACTTTCTGCTATGGCTATTTTCGGATTATCAAACAGGTTTAACGAATTCAGGAATGATTTCCTGAAAGACACGGGTGCAAAAAATGTTGAAGATAACATGGAACTCTATGCGCTCTATGTAACAGCACGCTTTGCGGACCATAATAACCGCATTCTTAACAACCTGGCAAACGAAATCCAGGAACTTCACAAGGTGCTGAAAAAAGTATAATAACCCTAAATCGTTTCCTCATCATGAAAAAGACACTGTTCAACTGCGTTCTGATTCTGGTTTTGTCCTCTTTTCCGGTATGCCTTCTGTCCCAATCCTCTCTTACCATAGAAAAAATCATGCAGGGAGATAAATTCACTGGTGTTTCACCCGAATCACCGCGGTGGTCTCCTTATGGCAACAACCTGTACTTCAGATGGACTGAAAACCCGGATTCCTCCACCGTCCTCTATGTTCTCAGGGAAGGAAGCAGGAAGCCCGTGAAGGTTGCCATTGATGAGATGAGATCCCTTCCATCAGGGGGCAGATATAACCTGAACAGGTCGTTATATGTATATTCAGCGAATGGCGATATTTATCTTCTTGACATAAAAAAGGGTGTTACCAAACAGATTACATCCACATCGACTCCGGAAAGCGGACCATGGTTCAGCCAAAAGGAAGACAGGATTCTCTTTATCTCCAATAATAATATCTTTTCCTGGGATATGACAACCGGAGTGTTTATGCAGCTTACCGACCTCCGGGCAGGAAAAGAGACTCCGGAAGAACCCCCTTATAAAAATGATAACGATAAATGGCTTTATAACAGTCAGCTGGCTTTGTTCCAGACACTTGCCGAAAGAAAAAGACTTCAGACTGCTGCCCGTGATGAAGCCCGGGCAACCGCACCGGTCAGGCCAAAGACAGTGTATACCGGGCAGCCATCTTTTGGCTCGTTGAGCCTCAGTCCCGATGAAAAATATATAACCTGGATCTCTTATAAGGCTGCCGATGGCAAGAGAACAATCGTTCCGAATTACGTCACCGAAACCGGATATACTGAGGATATACCGGCCAGGCCAAAAGTTGGAACATCGCAGAGTTCTTCATTGTATATCTGCAATAAAGACCTTGGTTCCATATATGAGGCAAAAGCCAGGGAAATTCCGGGAATTACTGAAAAACGGGCCGTTTCTTTCCGTAACCCGGTATGGTCGGATGACGGATCAGCGGCTGTTGTTGAAATAAATGCCTCAGACAATAAGGACCGCTGGATAACCCTGCTCGACATTAAAACAGGTTCACTAAAACTGCTTGATGCTCAGCACGATTCTGCATGGATCGGGGGCCCGGCTGCCGGGAGAGGCTTACTCGGATGGCTGCCTGATAACAAAACTATTTATTTCCAGTCGGAAGAAACAGGGTTTGCTCACCTCTATCTGCTCGACGTGACAACCGGAGTGAAGAAACAAATAACCTCGGGAAGTTTCGAAATATACGATGCCCAGCTTTCGAACGACAAAAAAACATGGTATTTTATCTCGAATGAACCCGACGCGGGTATCAGAGAACTGTACAAAATGCCCGTCAACGGCGGAAAGAGAACAAGGATTACCAGCTTCGGCGGAGGCGTGGAATATTCCCTATCTCCCGATGAGAAATATTTCGCCCTGAGAGTCTCTTTTGCAAACAAGCCATGGGAACTTTATCTGCTTGAGAATAAGGAGAAAGCCGTTCCTGTAAAAATAACTGAATCAACAACTTCCGAATTCAGGGCTTATGACTGGAGAATTCCTGATTACATCCGGATCAGGGCTTCCGATGGTGTATTGGTTCCGGCCCGGCTTTATAAACCGGCGGATGGTAAAAAGAACGGGGCTGCGGTAATCTTTGTTCACGGAGCCGGTTACCTCCAGAATGCCCACAGGTGGTGGAGCAGCTATTCACGCGAGTATATGTTCCACAACTTCCTTGCCGACAATGGCTATACTGTACTTGATATTGACTACAGGGGCAGCGCCGGTTACGGACGCGACTGGCGGACTGCCATTTACAGGCACATGGGTGGAAGAGACCTTGACGACCATATTGACGGAGCCCGGCTGCTGACAGAAAAATATGGCATTGATCCCGGCAGAATAGGAATCTACGGAGGCTCATACGGAGGATTTATAACCCTGATGGCAATGTTCACCAAACCGGGAGTCTTCGCCGCAGGGGCCGCTCTACGCCCCGTGACCGACTGGGCCCATTATAACCATGGATATACGGCAAATATCCTCAATATACCTGTTCAGGACAGCATTGCCTACGTCAGAAGCTCCCCGATTTATTTTGCTGAAGGCTTTCAGGGGAAACTGCTTATCTGCCATGGCATGATTGATGACAATGTTCATTTTCAGGATGTTGTAAGACTGGCGCAGCGCCTTATCGAACTGGGTAAAGAGAACTGGGAACTGGCAGTATACCCCCTCGAAAGTCATGGCTTCAGGGAGGCATCAAGCTGGACAGACGAGTATAAAAGAATCTATAAACTTTTCCGCGAAACACTTAAATAGCTTTATAAAAGGAAATTTTTTATATTTGGATTTACCGGAAAATCACCTCCGGGGGAAAGGATAATTTAAAAACCTGGTGATATGAAAAATACATTGATTTCGGTACTGACTGTACTGGCTGCAGTTATATTATTCTCCTGCAGCAAGGACGAAGAATCAGAGCGCTTCAGGCTGCTTACGGCGCACCTCTGGAGAAGCGACAGCCTGCTTGTCAATGGCCAGGATGCCGGAGGAACCGGGGGCATGCTCGAGAAATTCAAAGGTGATGCGAAGTTCGCGAAGGATGGTTCAGGCTACTTCGGCGTTTACACAGGCACATGGAGGTTCTCGTACGGCGAAGCAAACATTGTAATTGAATCCGACTCCCTCCAGTTGCCTCTTACGGCTACGATCGTACTTCTGACGGAATCCGATTTTAAGATTACTACCATTTACCCTAACCTTCTGAATCCTTCCAGTCCGTATAACATCAGGATGACTTTCAAACCAAAACAATGAGAAGCGGCGTCGCGCTTTTTATCTCAGTCTGCCTGCACCTTCTTTCTCCTGAATTATCCGGCCAGTATAATGCAAAAGGAAGGGTACTCGACGGGGAAACAGGCGAACCGATTGCCGGTGTTTACGTGATTTTCGGGAAGGATGCGGGAACCTCTACAGACGCACAGGGGGTTTACGCTTTCCGCTCAGGCAATTCCAGGGTTACCGTTTCCTTCCAGTTCATCGGTTTCAAAACCATTGTCAGGGAATTTACTCTGGCTCCCGGAGAAAATACCCTCCCCGACATCCTTCTTGAAACCGAGCTTCATTCAATTAACCAGGTTGTGGTAAGCGCCGACAGAACGGAGCATAAAGTATCTGAGCTGACGGTATCTGTTTCGGTGATCAAATCCGACTTCCTGTCAAGAAGTCATATTACCGATGCAGCTGAGCTCATAACAAAAACAGCCGGTATTGAAGTCCTCGACGGTCAGGCCTCAATAAGAGGCGGCAGCGGCTTCAGCTACGGTGTAGGCAGCAGGGTTCTGGCACTGGTGGACGGCCTCCCCATGCTCTCCCCCGATGCCGGTTCCATAAGATGGCAATGGCTTCCCATTGAGAACCTTTCTCAGGTTGAAATAATTAAGGGGGCTTCTTCGGTGATGTACGGGTCTTCGGCCCTTAACGGAATAATTAACTTCAGAACCGCCGAAGCGGGAAATATCCCTGTAACTAAATTCTTTGCCGAAACAGGCGTTTACTGTGCCCCGGCAAACCGCAACTGGAAGTGGTGGACAACACCAAGAGTGTTCTCAACAGTCTCGCTGTCACATCTGCGGAGGGAGGGAAACACCGACATAGGATTTATTGTTAATCTTTTCACAGATAACAGCTACAGGAAATTCAACGATGAGAAACTCGGAAAGGTTAGCCTCAGGCTTAAAAGGAACAGTCCGAAAGTTCAGGGACTGAATTATGGCATAAATCTCACGGCAGGGCTCACCGATAAAACAGATTTCCTGTTGTGGGGCAATGCCCGCGATTCAGCCCTGATACAGGATACCTCGAGTGTTTCTTTCCTCCATGGCAGGTTCCTGGCTGCCGACCCGTTCGTTTCCTATTCAAAAACAGGCTTATTCCGCCACGATCTGAGGATGAGGGTGCAGTCGTCCGAAAACAGGTTCCCGGTGAAAACAAAGAACAATGCCGAGTCATTCTCATTATACTCAGAATACCAGTACTGGAGAAAGTTTTCCGATGTATTTTCTGTGACGGCCGGTGCATCTTTCCTCTGGAACAGGATAACTTCAAACTTTTACGGCGATCATAACGGCATAAATGCAGGCGCCTTTGCGCAGGTTGAAATAAGACCTGCCGAAAGGCTGAAGCTGGCAGGCGGGGTGAGACTGGAGCAGAATGTACTTGATTCGGACCCGGACAAACCGGTTCCTGTTTTCAGAACAGGGGTGAACTGGCAGGCGGCTGAATTCACATTCCTCAGGGCATCGTTCGGGCAGGGCTACCGCTTCCCGTCAATAGCCGAAAAATATGCATCCACAACACTTGGTTCGGTAACCATTTTCCCTAATCCCACACTGGAGTCTGAAGCCGGATGGAGCTCGGAAGCCGGAATAAAGCAGGGCATCAGGCTTGGAAAAATCACCGGCCAGGCCGACTTCTCTGTTTTCGTGTCAAAAAACAGCAATTTTATTGAGTACCTCTTCGGCCTCTATCCCGGAGGTCTCGGATTCATGGCCGATAACCTTGAAAAATCATCAATTTCAGGAACAGAGCTGGAAATAAACCTTAACCGTCAGACCGGCAACCTCTACGCATCGCTGACAGGCGGTTATACTTTCATTTACCCGGTTGAGCCCTCAATGTCAGGCGGAGAAAAGTCATATCTGAAATACAGGCGTAAGCACTCCTTCAGGCTTAATCTCAGCGCTACGTGGAAAAAGTTTGATGGTGAATTCACCTTTTTCGCAAGATCAAAAATCCTTAATATCGACGATGTTTTTGTAAATCCGCTGACCCGTGAACAGCTTTTACCGGGCTTTTATGATTACTGGCTCTCTCACAACAAGGGTTATGTTTCGGCCGACCTCAGTTTGGGTTACAATTTAAACCCTCATCTGAAGCTTTCTTTAGCGATGAAAAACGCCACAAACACAGAGTATATGGGACGACCGGCCGATATACAGCCCCCGAGGAATATCAGCTTACGTCTTTCAGGCAAATTTTAAAATTACTTCATGAAAACAGTATATAAAGGACTGCTGCTGATTGCCGTACCATGTATGATCCCTGCATGCAAAAGCGACAACGGAAACGGGGCGGGCAAAAGGCCGAATATCCTTATTGCCATGGGCGACGACATTTCATTCCCTCACATGAGCGCCTATGGAACGGGCTGGGTGAAAACCCCGGGTTTCGACATGGTGGCCCGGAACGGCATCCTCTTTTACAATGCCTACACCCCAAACGCCAAATCTTCGCCTTCAAGGGCATGTTTCCTGACGGGAAGAAATTCGTGGCAGCTTGAGGAGGCCGCAAACCATGTTCCCTACTTCCCTCAGAAATTCAAATCTTTTATTGAGACCCTTGGGGAGAATGGCTATTTCACAGGTTATACTGCCAAAGGATGGGCGCCGGGAACAGCTGTCGACAGCACCGGAAAACCGCGGTATCTGACAGGTAAAGCATTCAATTCAAAAAGACTCAATCCGCCTGCAGGCGGCATTTCAGATATTGACTATGCCGCAAATTTTGAAGATTTCCTAAGTAAAAAACCTGAAGGGTCTCCTTTCTGCTTCTGGTACGGCTCGAACGAACCTCACAGGGATTACGAATATGGTTCAGGTGTAAACAAAGGAGGCAAAAGCCTGTCCGACATAAATCATGTGCCCGGCTTCTGGCCCGATAACAACCTTTCAAGAAACGACATGCTCGATTACGCTTACGAAATTGAACATTTCGACAACCACCTGGTGAAAATGATTGATCTTCTGCGACAGAAAGGGGAGCTTGACAATACGATAATAATTGTTACGGCCGACAACGGAATGCCGTTCCCCCGTGCCAAGGGCCAGGTTTATGAATATTCAAATCATATGCCCCTGGCTGTTATGTGGAGAAATGGCATCAGAAAACCAGGCCGGCGTATTTACGACTTTATCAGCTTTATCGATTTCGCCCCGACACTTCTTGAAACTGCCGGCATAAGCCAGGCTGAAAGCGGCATGCAGAAGATGGAAGGAAGAAGCTTTGCCGATATCTTCAGGTCATCGAAAAACAAAATTGTTGACAAAACCCGCAATTATGTTCTCCTCGGAAGGGAAAGAAATGATGTGGGAAGACCTGATGACGAGGGATACCCGGTAAGGGGAATAATCAGCAACAGTTTCCTGTACCTGAGGAACTACAAACCGGGGAGGTGGCCGTCGGGCAACCCCGAAACAGGTTATCTCGATTGCGACGGAAGTCCGGTCAAATCACTGATCCTGTCTCTCAGAAGATCGGGCACAACCTCAAAATTCTGGAACCTCTCCTTCGGCATGAGAGGTAATGAGGAATTATATGATATCGGAAATGACCCTGAATGTCTCGTTAACCTTGTCAATAACCCCGGTTATGCATCGGTATGGCAGGATCTGAGACAGAGGCTTTTCAAACTCCTCCTTGAACAGGGCGATCCGCGTGCCGGAGGCAACGGGGATATTTTTGATAAATACCCCTATGCAAACGGAAACCATCGCGACTTTTACAACCGTTTCATGAAAGGCGAACTTAACAACAGGTCGGCCGGATGGGTCGATTCAACAGACTTTGAAAAAAAATAATTGCCAGATGAAAAATATACTTCATGCTTTCCCGAACCTGTTTTTAATAACCGTGCTTGCCGCCAATTACTCATGTTCCGGCAACCATGGGGATGAAATTTCAGTCTCAGATTTCGGCACATTGTCCTCAATGTTCAGCAATCCGCCTGCCGGATACTCCACTGCCCCATTCTTCGTGTGGAACGGTGAAATTACACGCAGCGAGACAGATAAATTCCTGGAAGAATTTCACAACCAGGGTATCAGGCAGGTCATCATCCACCCGCGGCCCGGCCTTATTACCGAATACCTTTCCGAAGAATGGTTTGAACAATTCAGATACACCGTTGAACGCTGCAGGGATATGGGGATGAAGGTCTGGATATATGATGAAAACTCATACCCCAGCGGTTTTGCAGGAGGCCATGTTCCTTCCGTGATGCCTGAATCGTTTAACCAGGGCCAGGGTCTGAAGATGATGCGGACCAAATCACTGCCCGACACTGCCGATAAATTTTTCCTGGTATTAAAAGAAGAAAACGGGAGCTTCGCCGACATTACGGGCAATCTGAAAGCTGAGGCCGGTAAGTCAGGCAATTATTGTCTCTTCAGCAAAACCTGTTATGGAAAATCTGAATGGTACGGTGGTTTTTCCTATGTCGACCTCCTTTACCCGGGTGTAACAGGGAAATTCCTTGAAGTGACAATGAAGGGCTATGAAGAATCTGCCGGGGAAGAATTCGGCAAAACAGTTTCGGGTATATTTACCGATGAGCCTCACATTAATACACCCGGGGGCATCAGGTACACACCCGATCTGTTCGATGTCTTTCAAAAGATGTGGAACTATGATCTGAAAAAAAACCTCCCTTCACTGTTTGAAGAAACGGGTGACTGGAAGAAAGTGAGGCATAACTATGCATACACCCTGCTGGAATTGTTTAATGAACGGTGGGCAAAACCTTACAGCAGGTACTGCGAAAATAAAGGGTTGAAATTCACCGGGCACTATTGGGAACACGAGTGGCCCGGCATGAGAAACGGCGGGGACAATATGGCTATGTATGTCCATTTTCACGTGCCCGGCATAGACATGCTCTTCAACCAGTGGAACGAATCATCTCCGGGCGCCCAGTTCGGGAATATCCGTTCTGTGAAAGAACTGTCAAGCGCCGCCAACCAGGCAGGCCGCAACAGAAAACTTAGTGAAACATACGGCGGCTCGGGATGGGATCTCACATTCACTGAAATGAAACGTAACGGCGACTGGGAATATGCGCTTGGCGTGAACCTTATGAACCAGCACCTTACCTTCTACACAATGGCCGGCGCCAGGAAATATGATTATCCGCCAACTTTCGACTATCACCAGCCATGGTGGAACAATTATAAGCTCCTTGCAGATCACTATTCCCGCCTGTCCCTGGCTCTGTCAGCAGGCAACCAGAAAAATGAGATACTGGTAATCGAGCCAACCACAACAGCATGGATGTACGATTCATACAACAGGGCAAACCCATACCTTAACAAGGTCGGGCAAAGTTTCCAGACTTTTATTACCAACCTTGAAAAACAGCAGGTGGAATATGATCTCGGTTCAGAAAAAATAATAAGCGATATGGGTTCCGTTAAAGATGGGAGATTTGTGGTGGGAAAATGCTCATATAAAACCGTTGTAATACCTCCATGCACTGAAAACCTTAATGAAACAACCTTTAAACTTCTCAGAAAATTCGCCGTCCGGGGAGGAAAGATTATAATGTTTTCCAAACCCGTGTTTATTAACGGTTCCGAAAGCCCCGAACTGAATGAGTTCCTCAGCAGCAATTCCGGCAACAACATTTCAGCCGATACTCTTTCCGATGAAATCACAGGCAAATGGCTTTCCAACAGGGATGTAAAATTCAATATAACCGTGGGAGGCGGGCTTTTTCATCATACCAGGGTTCTGAAGGACGGCATCCTGGTTTTTCTGACAAATGCCAGCCTGACCGACACCTGTAAGGGAGAGCTGACCGTACCGGGCAGGGCAGTCGTAACTCTGAATAGTTTTGACGGAGAGATCAAAGGATTTCCCCATGAGAGGAACGGCGAAGAAATTAAAGCAGGTTTTATCCTTTATCCCGCTGAAAGCCTTCTTCTCTTCTTTCCGGAAAAGGAAACGCTGAATTACACTTATGATTCCGATAAATCAGCGCCGGCTTCCCTGGTGCAGCCGACAGGGGAAGTATCGGTTAAAAGAGACGAGCCGAATGCGCTGATGATCGACTTCTGCGACCTTGAGATTGAGGGCATTAAATATGACAACCTGCACGTTTACGATGCGGCAGATAAGGTTTTCAAACACTATGGCTTCAAAACGGGAAACCCCTGGAACCATTCTGTACAGTACAGGAGAAAAACAGTTGAGAAAGATACTTTTGGCATTAAAACCGGTTTCAGTGCGACTTATAAATTCTATTGCAGGAACCCGGGCAGGATTTCAGATTTTACAGCCGTTACAGAAAGGCCGGGGTTATGGAAAGTCAGGATGAACGGCAAGGAAATCGCTCCTGTTCCTGGCATGTGGTGGCTCGACAGGTCATTCGGTGTGTTTGACATAAGCGGCATGGTAAGGGAGGGCTTAAATGAGATAACAATTACCGCTTCGCCGATGAGTGTGCATGCCGAAATTGAACCGGTGTACATCAGGGGTGATTTTTCCCTTGAACCGCACGAAAAAGGATGGCTTCTGACCCCACCCGAAAAAGAAATCACAACCGGATCGTGGAAAGATCAGGGCATGCCTTTTTATTCGTGGAGCGTAACATACTCAAAAGAGTACGATATTGATACCCCTTCAGGAGAATACTTCATTCAGGCTCCCGGATGGAGCGGGACCCTGGCGGAAGTGTTTGTAAACAGCAAAAAGGCAGGAGTAACTGCTTTCCCTCCGTACCGGTTAAATATAACCCGGTTTGTCTCCCCGGGGAAAAACACCGTGGAACTGAAAGTAACAGGGAGCCTGAGAAATCTGCTCGGTCCGCATCATAACACCCCCCCTGAGGGTATTTCCTCTCCATGGAGCTGGAGAAATGTAAAGGAATATCCTTCGGGAAAAGATTATAAGTTTTACGATTACGGATTAATGAAAGATTTTGTTCTGACGAACACGTTTTAGAATCAAAATTTTAATTATAACCATAATTATTTGCTGAGTAATATTTTAAGGTTCGACTGTTGCAGAAATAAAATGTTTTTCTACATTTACAGCACCTTTACGGAAGGTAAAACAAAATATGACATCCTGAAACATTGAAAATTTGACTATTAACCAAAAAATTTAATCTATGAAAAAAGTTCTGACGTTTATTGCAGGAATAATCGTACCAGGCGTTCTTATGGCCGGTGGACTGGTGACCAACACCAATCACAGCGCTGCATGGGTGAGGTTACCTGCACGTAATGCATCAACCGATATTGATGCGGTGTATTATAACCCTGCAGGTCTTATGAAGCTGCAGAACGGTTTTCATATCTCCCTCTCAAACCAGACAATTTTCCAGACAAGGGAGGTGGAAAACTTCTACAAAGGCCCCGGGGGCGCTTTCGGCTTAAATGATCCTCTGTTCACCGGAAAAGTTAAAGCTCCGTTGTTCCCGGCAATCTATGCAGCATATAAAACCGAAAGGCTTGCATTTTCGATCGGTTTTAATCCCATCGGCGGAGGTGGAGGAGCTGAATATACAAAGGGGCTTCCTTCATTTGAAATGGGACCAGCCGACCTTGTACCTGCCCTTGCCGCTTCACAGGGTGTTTCCGACTACAGGCTTGACGCGTACCTGAAAGGAAGTTCTGTCTATTTCGGACTGCAGGGCGGTGTTTCATTCAAGGTTAATGAATGGTTGTCGGTTGCTGCCGGACTCCGTTATGTAATGGCAAAAAATACCTACAACGGTCACCTTCAGGACATTGAACTCCTTCAGGGAACCAACTGGGTGCGTGCCGATGCAATAATGACCGGTATTGCCAACGCCGCCAAAGCGGGTGGCGACGGACTGGCTCCTCTTATCTCCGGAGGTGCCGGTAATCTTACTCCGGCCGCGGCTGCAACAGCCGGAATAATTACTACTGCACAGCGTGATGCTATTGTTAACGGACTGGTTTCACTCGGTGTTTCAAATGCTTCTTCTCTGACAATTTCGCAGTGCCAGACCGCATATTACGGTGCACAGGCCAAATACAACCTTACCGCAACACTTCTTGGCGACCAGGAAGCTGACGTGGAACAGACAGGATCTGGAATATCTCCTTTCTTCAGCGTGAATATATCGCCGTCTGAGAATCTCAACATTGCCGTTAAGTACGAGATGAAGACATCCATGCAGCTTACAAACAAGACAACGAAAGACTTTCTCGTAGGTTACACAGCCACCGCCACACCGATTACAATGTTCCCTGATGGTGAAGAAACTCCTGCCGATATGCCTGCCATGCTGAGCGTTGGAGTCGATTACAGGCTTTCCGATGCCTTTAAGGTGTCTGTCGGCGGAAATTATTTCTTCGACAAGGCTGCCGACTACGGCCGCAAACTTGACCTCGATAACAGTTCAGCCACGCCATCAACATTCGTAAAAAACAAGGATATCATCGATTTTAACGGATGGTCTGCAAACTGCGGACTGGAGTTAAACCTCTCCGAGAAACTGCTTGTCAGCGGAGGCTATATGCTTTCTAACAAGGGTGTAAACAGCAAGTACCAGAGCGACCTTACATTCGGCCTGGCTTCACATACATTCGGAGCCGGCGGTGCTTACAGGATTATGGACAATCTCACAATCAATGCAGGTGCAAGCTATACCCAGTACAATAAGGATGAAAAGGAAATTGACCATGTATTCTCGGCTACAGGTGTTTTGTACAAAGCAAAAGAGACTTATCTGAAGAATACTGTCCTTTTCGGCATAGGAGTGGATTACAGCTTCTGAAACTATACTAACCTATGACAGAATAAGCCGGTTCCTTCATCAGGACCGGCTTTTTTCTTTAAGGTAAATGGAAATAAAATGCTCCGTATAAGCACCCATGGAGAGGAGGGTGTGAGAGTGAGTGTGAGAGTGAGTGTGAGTGTGAGTGTGAGAGTGAGTGTGAGAGTGAGAGTGAGAGTGGGTTGAGGTGAAAAGGGGTCCGGCAGGGCAGAAAAATAAAAATCCCGCAGCTTAACAGTTGCGGGGGTAATTTCCGGGTGCGGAGAGAGGGGGATTCGAACCCCCGGTACAGTTACCCATACGGCAGTTTAGCAAACTACTGGTTTAAGCCACTCACCCATCTCTCCTCAATTCAAAACAAATTTGCGTCACAAAAGTAAAAAAACCTGCTGTAAGAGCAAAATAAATTTTCATTTAAAACCCTTAAGCAGCTCAACCAGGTACCGGAAATTCTCGTGCGTCTCCTCGTCAAAATCGCCAGGCTCTATCCGTCCCTGCCTTACATCGCCCAGCAGCCTGCTTAGGAGAAAACTTCTCGGCAGTTCCTTCTCTTCCATATAGACAGAATTGGGCACTGTAATTCCTTCCCTTGTTTTAAGCACATGATTCTTGAAATCGAGCGTCGACAACAAATCCTCCGCATTGAGGAACCTTGGATCGGTAACAATCAGATAATCACCCTCCTTATCCCCGGGCCTGAACATATTCTCCTTAAGATACTCCTCCAGCTTTCTTTCCCTTTCATTGCCGAACAGGAGAACGGCAAATTTTAAACCCCAGCCCATCATAATATTGCACATGAGCGGTATTGAAGAAACGTCGGTGGAGGGTATAATACTTATTTTCCCTTTAAAGCCTGTAACCTGGATAATACAGGAAATCAGATAAAATGTACCGGTGTCGTTTACAATCAGGTTAAGACGGTTTGCCGAAAAGCCTTCAGAGGGGAGCGGATTGCCCATTATATTCTGCAGTGGCGTAAGAGTGTCAGGCGAAGCCGATGCAAGTTTCAGGGGATCAAGAACCCTTGTTGTACTCTTCAGGTTGTCCAGATCGTCTCGCTGCACTGCGAGAATACGGTGCATCTTGTTAACATCAACGAGATGCGGCGAATGAGTTGTATAAATAATCTGTATCCTGTCCTTAATGTCTTCAAAAACTTTCAGCACATCTTCCTGCGCTCTTGCATGCAGACTAATTCCCGGCTCATCAACAAGAAGTACCATTGGCTTTGTACTCCGCATTGCCGATGCCTTCAGCTCCATGTAAAATGAAAGGAACCATCTCACTCCCCTGCTTCTCTGTTTGGGATACAGTCTCTCCCCCGAGTCTTTCACCCAGAATTCAAGGTAAGGCTTGCCGGCCTTGTCACTGTAATTAAGGCTGTAGTGGTCAAGCTCAAACTGAATCTTTATCTTGTTGTTGCGGCCGATCGACTGCTGCCAGAAATCCTGGAAATTAACGGTAAGTGTATTGTTCAGGTTTTCAATCTTTTGTTTCAGTATTCTGCTCGACGGCTGCTGAAAGAATGAATAATCAAGTTTTGCCAGTGTAAGAAAATTTCTTGCTGCCTTGTATCCTTCAACGTTTTCGTTCCCTGTAATAATATCTTCAAGGTCAATCCTGTTGGGCAGCAGGCTTCCGAAATCTTCAAACATTTCAATATCAGGACAATACTCAAAGTACTTCCTGCCGAGCATTTCGCTTGTGTACTGCGACTTGTACCTGCGCATCGCCTCAAGGGTAAGCATCTGCGATTCTTCGGGGCTTCTCCCTTCCATCAGATAGCCGCTGAAGGCAATGTGTGCTTCCATGTCTGATTTAAGCTTCTCCTTTGCCATCCTGTTATTCCGGAAATCTTCCAGCACTTTGGTCCATTCCGGATCTTCAGTCTTATCCATCGGCATCAGCAGAAGGGTCATTTTCTGGTGATACTCTTCAAGCTTCGATTCAAGGTCATCCAGCTTTCTGTCTGTCTCCTCAAGACCGGCGAGCAGGGCACCATACTTTAACCCTGCATCGGCAATCTCCTTTTTTCCGGCCAGGGTTTTTCTGACTGACTCCTCTTCCTTAACCAGGTCGTTGAATTTATGCTTCTGATCGGCCGGCAATCTTTCAACCAGACCTCCCTCCGACTTCCTGAACAGGCGCCCCACCATTCCTTTGCCTGCAGCGGGATTTGCCCTCATTATAATATCAGCCTTCAGGGACATTATTTCGTCAAGTCTTGATTTGAGCCGGTTAATTTCCTCAATCTCCTTTTCCAGTTTGGCTTTCACCTCATTAAGATAGAGTCCCCAGGCATTTTCGAGGGAATCGAGGTATTCACTTATCCTTCCGCTGACTTTTATTGTTGAGGAGAAATCGGGCAGCCAGTTTCTGGTCAGTTCCACGGTGGTGAGTTCCGACAGAAGTTCTTTCAGTTCCGAGCCGGGGTTTTCCGTCACATCCGAGAGCCATCCGTTGTTCACATTAAAACGGCAGGAAATTTCCGGCAGGGTGAGGTCGCTTCTCAGAACATCTTCTGAAATTGAGCCGGTATAGAATGATCTTAGCCCTTCAAGGATGGATGTTTTGCCTGACTCATTCTGTCCTATCAGGCAGGTGATATTGTCGGGCGACAGATTCTGCCAGCCGGTATCGGTTATCGATCTGAAATTTCTGATCCTGAAGGCGCAAAGTTTCATGTACATAACTCAAAGTTTAAATCCAAAAATAAGGACATCATCCACCTGTGGCATTTTGCCCCGCCATTCAAAGAAACTGTTTTCAAGAAATGCCTTCTGGTCCTTCATCATGGTTAAAGAGGATGCGGTTTCGAGAATTTTTCTGAAATTTTTGTTTTTCAGTTTTTTGTTTGATTCCTCCCCGAACTGGTCGGGGAATCCGTCGGAGAAAAGATAGAACATATCTCCGGGTCTGGTACCGATATAATTATTTTTAAAGGCACGTTCTTCTACCGGGGCAAGCCCTATTGTCATCAGGTCGGGCTTATATTCTGTCAGTTCACCATTTCTTATCATTACAAGCGGTCTGTTTGCTCCGGCATACTGCATCTCACCTGTTTTGAGGCTTACGATGCAAAGGGCTATGTCAATGCTGTCTTTTGTGCCCGATTTCTCTCCGGTCTGATGGAGCGCCTTCATTACCCTTTCTCTCATCATGTTCAGCACCCGGTTGGCTTTCATGCATTTCTCCGATTGCATTATTTCGTTAAGGAAACTGATGCCAAGAATACTGAGAAGTGCTCCAGGTACGCCGTGACCCGTGCAGTCGCCTGCCGCCACGCAAAGGTACTCGCGGTTGGAAAATGCATAATAAAAATCTCCGCTGACGATATCCCGCGGAAGGAAAAGAATAAAATAATCTTTAAGGATGCCTGAAAGTGTTTCCTCATCAGGCATGAGGGCATGCTGAATCATTCCTGCATAGCGGAGGCTCGACAGGTGTTCGTCAAAAGCCTGCAGGCCCGCCTTTGCAAGCATCTCCGACTGGTATGTACTTTCCCCGTGCATTTCCTTCCCGCAAACAAAGAAATAAAATTAATTTAAAAAACTGTAATTCCGTAATTTTTACAGAATCAGAACAGGTTACTTTCACCTGCGGGTGAGAAGAACTATATTTTCAATATGGGGGGTCTGGGGAAACATGTCGACAGGCCGGATATGTTTCACCTCATACTTTTCATGAAGGATATTGATATCCCTGGCCTGGGTTGAGGCGTTACAACTGACATAAACAATCCTTGAAGGTCCTGCAGCGAGTATTTCGCCGGTCACATCCGCATGCATTCCCGAACGGGGAGGATCGGTAATGATCACATCCGGGCTGCCTTCCTTCCTGAACATGCCCTCTCCAAGGAGTTGTTTTATGTCGCCGGTATGGAAACTTACATTCTCAATCCCGTTCGATTTTGCATTGGCAGTTGCATCCTCAACCGCTGCACCAACATATTCCAGCCCGATAACTCTCTTTGCCTTTGCCGCGATAAAACATGCTATGGTGCCTGTGCCCGTGTAAAGGTCATAAACGACCTCATTTCCGGAAAGAGAAGCAAGTGTCCTGATCGTTTCATAAAGTCTTGCCGCCTGTCGTGAGTTGGTCTGGTAGAATGAATTTGGACCTACTCTGAACCTGAAACCGTCTATTTCCGAGACAAGGTGTTCATTCCCGTACCAGAGCACCGGGGCAAGATCGGAAATTGAATCATTTTTCTTACCGTTTATCACGTAATAAAGGGATGTTACGGCCGGAAATCCGCTCTTTATAAAATCGAGTAAGCCGGCAGCCTGTTTCCTTTCATCAGAACTGAATACCACAATAACCATTGCCTGGCCGTCGGTTGTGTTCCTGACAATAAGGTTCCTCAGGTAGCCGGTATGGTTTTTAATATTGTAGAATGAAAGATTTTTTTTCAGTGCGTAATCTCTTACAGCATTCCTGATGGCATTTGTAGGCTCAGGCTGGAGGTGACACTCCTTTATGTCAATGACACGGTCGAAGAAACCCGGTTTATGAAAGCCAAGGGCATGAGTGCGATCCACCGGCAATCCGCTGTTTATCTCATCTTCAGAAAGCCAACGGTTTGAAGAAAAGGTGTATTCAAGCTTATTGCGGTAATAATACGGTTCGGGCGACTCAAGAATCGGGGAAACAGGTACATCGTCAATTTTTCCAATCCTTTTTATTACATCTCCAATGATCTCCTGCTTGCAAGCGAGCTGCCTCTCATATTTCATATACTGCCACGTGCAGCCTCCGCAGGTTCCGAAATGAGGGCATACCGGTTCAGTCCGGTCTTCGGAATAATGATGAAACCCGGCAATAACGCCCTCCAGGTAGTTTTTCCGCCTTGATGTTACTTTAAGATCAATTATGTCTCCGGGTGCCGCAAAAGGAATGAATATCACCATGTCGCCGTATCGTGCCACGGCCCTGCCGTCAGAGCTCATGCTTTCCACCACAATCTTCTCCAATAACTGGTATCTGGATATTTCACTCATCCCCTGATTCTTACATTTACTTCCCTGCACCCTTCATCAGATCGTTTATGAAAACCAAACCCTTAACGATGGCCGGTACTGCGGCATCACCATGATCAAGTCCGGGAAGTATCTCCTTCTTCACTGTGGAAGGTGAACTGCCTGCCTCAATGAGACGGTTGTAAAAATATTCCGTAACCTGCGGGTTCACCTGGGTATCGTTTCCGCCATGAATCAGGTACAATGGTTTGGTGGTGTGCCAGGGGGCAATGCTGTTTAAAACCATTGCATTTCTAACACTCTCGTAATGCGCATCTGTGCTGAAACCTGCCAGAAAGGATGAATTTACAAGGGCCTGAACCGAAGTTGTAAGCTGTGCATTGATCTGGCTGAAATCAAGCTTACCGTTATACAGGCCTGCAAGACTGGTGGCGTAAGGCTCATTCAGTATGTCAGTGACAGGATTGGTAAACTGTTTGTAATATGAATAGGCGTTGACAATATAGCCAATGTAAACCGGCATTGGATATACATCAGTGTTTATCATCGAACTGAAAAGGTAAGTGATATCGTAAGGACCTGCACCGCATACGCTTCCCGCCAGTTCAAATTCATTGCCGTATTCAGTTTCAAATGCCTTATGAAGAGCCATCGTTGCCCATCCTCCCTGTGAATAACCAATAAATGCCAGAAGGTTATCTGCCTCAATATCCTTTATCAGATTGCCGCCGGCTTCTTTCGCCGCCCTGATCATATCAGTCACTGCCCTTACGGTCGGCTCCCTGATCAGGTAAGGATGAGGCTTTCCGGCCGATGCCCCGAAACCGGGGTAATCAGGAATCAGAACCACATAGCCCATCGAGGCAATTATTTCGATCATCTGGTATTGTGTGTTCAGGGGAAAATTCGACGGAGCATAAGCATCCACAGTGTTTGTGCCGTTCTGAAAACATATCACGGGGAACTTTCCCGCCGCCTGGGGAACACACATCAACCCTGAAGCCTCGATGGCTTTTCCGTCAAGCATTGTTTTGTAGATGACAGTATAAACATCCACACCGTCCGAAATGAGAGGCTTTATCTGGTCAATCTCCGGGTAATAGGCCGCAGCGGCGTTAACAAGATTACCTATGTAAACGGGCGAATAACTTAACGCCTTTTCAGCCGAAATCAGATACTCATAGCCCTTCTCCTCTTCCCTGCCGCAGGAATGAAGCAGAATTACGGAAACCAAAAGCATCAGACCGGTTATCTGCCTTCGTGCCGGTAAAAATTTCCTGTTAGCCAATGCCCTGATTTTTAATTATATTACAATATGTCTCTGTAAAAACATTCCGTAAACAAAGTTACATAAACCATTTCATATCTTTGCCTCCTGTTTTATGCATCTATGGTTTCTGTTCAGAATATAACAGTTTCATTCGGAGGATTTGACCTGCTTGATGATATTTCCTTTCTTGTCAATAAAACCGACAGGATAGGACTTACCGGGAGGAACGGATCGGGCAAAACCACTCTCCTCAGGATCATTGCCGGATTACAGAATCCGACATCGGGAAGGGTAAGCACACCCAACGATTTCCGTATCGGTTACCTTCCCCAGCAGATGAAAACATCGGATACAACTACGGTTCTTGACGAGACTTTGAAAGCCTTTTCCGAGATTTTCAGGTTGTCGGCTCTGATTGATGAGTACACAAGGCAGGTGGCCGAGAGGGACGATCATCACTCGGCGGAATACCTGAAACTTTGCGAAAAACTTGCCGCCGCCGAGGAACAATTCCGTATCATGGGGGGAACCAATTACCTGGCCGATACCGAGAGGACCCTGACAGGACTGGGGTTTGAAAGGGATGAATTCGAAAGGCCAACATCCGAACTGAGTGAAGGCTGGAGAATGAGAATTGAACTTGCAAAAATTATTCTTACCCGGCCCGATCTCATGCTCCTCGATGAACCAACCAACCACCTCGACATTGAGTCAATACAGTGGCTCGAATCTTTCCTGGAGTCTTTTCCCGGTGCAGTGATTGTCGTATCGCACGACAAAGCATTCCTGAACAATGTAACCCGGAGAACTATCGAAATCTCACTCGGAAAAATTTACGATTATAATGATTCATGGTCAGGTTACGTCATAATGCGGCAGGAAAGACGCGAGTCACAGCTTGCCGCTTACCGCAACCAGCAGAAACTTATCGCCGATACCGAAAAATTCATTGAAAGATTCAGGTACAAGGCAACCAAAGCTGTACAGGTACAGGCCAGGATTAAGCAGCTCAACAAGCTTGAAAGGATTGAGATTGAGGAGGAAGACAATTCAGCAATTAATATAAAGTTTGCGCCCGCTCCACGCTCGGGAGATGTTGTTCTGAAAGCTGAAAACCTTTCGAAATCGTACGGAGAAAAAACAGTTCTTGAGAATATTTCGCTTACGGTCACCAGGGGAGAGAAAGTTGCCTTTGTCGGCCGCAACGGGGAAGGTAAAACCACTCTTTCGAGAATTATTGCCGGGGAACTCGATTATACCGGCTTCTTTAAAATCGGACATAATGTAAAAACGGGTTATTATGCCCAGAACCACGACCGCGCCCTGAATGACGATAAAACCGTGTTTCAGGCAATTGACGATGCCGCTACAGGCGATATAAGAACCCGGATAAGGGATATCCTCGGCGCATTTCTTTTCAGGGGCGGGGATGTTGACAAAAAGCTGAAGGTGCTCTCGGGGGGAGAACGCTCACGTCTCGCCCTGGTTCGACTTCTGCTTGAACCCTATAACCTTCTGGTTCTTGACGAACCGACAAACCATCTCGACATGAAAGCCCGGGAAATACTGAAACAGGCTCTTATAAAATACGATGGCACATTAATTGTTGTTTCGCACGACAGGGATTTTCTCGACGGACTGGTTGAAAAAGTGTATGAATTCAGAAACAAAAAAATAAAAGAACATATAGGAGGAATAGGCGATTTTATAAGAAAAAAGAAGATTGAGAGCCTTAAGGAACTGGAGAGAAAAGACAATAACCCCGACCGTGGCAACTTGCCTGAAATGGAGGAAGGCTCCGGGAACAAATTGAAATACAGGGAGAAAAAAGACTTTGAACGCACCCTGAGGAGGCTTAAACGACAGGTGGAAAGTATCGAAAAAGAAATTGATGATGCCGAAAGGGAATTGTCGGAAATGGACGCAAAACTGGCCGAAAGCGGAAGTAATTACGAAAAAACAGACGACTTCTTCAGGCGTTATTTAAAGCTCAGGGAAATTCTGGAGACAAAAATGAGGCTGTGGGAACAATATCACAGGGAGCTTGATGACTTTTTAAACAATTCAGAAGAATGAGCAGCCATTTGTTAAGCATGGATTATAAGGTGCACGTTTACGAAACCGGTTTTGACGGGCTGCTCCAGCCTTTTGCACTGTTCAACTACCTTCAGGATATTGCAGCAATCCATGCAGAAAGGTTAGGCTTCGGCCGATCAGACCTTATGAAGATGAACAGGTTCTGGGTGCTTTCAAGAATGGAGGTCAGAATCGTTAAATGGCCATCATGGGAAGACCTGATAACAGTAAGTACATGGCCGCGGGGTACAGATAAGCTTTTCGCTGTGCGCGATTTCAGGGTTAATTATCCGGATGGCAGCGAAATTGCTGCAGCCTCCTCATCATGGCTGATCATAGATTCCTCTGCAAAAAAAATCAAAAGACCGCACGAAGATCTGACACATTTTAACAACGCACCTGATGTACCGGCCGCTATAGGGAAATATGCCGGGAAAATTGAGATACCATCCGTGGAACAGACTGTTTCGACGGTGAGTACCGTTAAAACCGGAGATATTGATATGAACATGCATACCAACAACACCTCCTATATCCGATGGATCTTTAACACCTATAGCCCTGATTTCCTTGCCGCTATGGTCCCGGCAGGAATTGAGGCAAATTTCCTGTCCGAATCAAGATACGGAGACAATTTCGTGATCAGTTCAGGTGCCGGGGAAAACAATATTCATTACCACACTGTTAAAGATGAAACAGGCAATAAAGAGTTTTGCAGGTTAAGGATAAAATGGGAAAACAGAAACCATTGAAAAGTTTATTATTTTTAGATCATGAAAATTCACCTTGAAAAATCCTTCTTATACGCTGTTCTGATTGCAGGCATCATAGTTTTAGCTGATTCCTGTTCAACCACAAGGACGGTATTTGATTCCAAGGATCTTTCATACCTGTATAATCCACTGAAAAACAATATCAATCCGCGATACGGCATATTTAATGAATCGGAATCGAGGTCGGTCCTTTCGGTTAAGCTTTTCACCAATGAACTCTTTTTCACAGAGGCGAATCCAGCCGGCGTGCCGATGGCCCAGATGTTTATCGCCGTAAAGCTCTACAATCTTTCCCTGGGCAGAACCATTGCCGATACAGCCTTTTACGATCTTGACATAGTGAAGGAACCGAATAAAGAGGAATATGTTTACCAGATACCTCTTAATGTTCGGAAAGGAAATGAATACATGGCAGAAGTTAAAACAGGCGACAAGATAAGGCAGGTTGTCATTCAGGCCTTCGTGCCTTTTAACACCCTCTCCGATTTTAACCGTTATAACTTTTTTGTACGGGGTCATGTCGCGAAGAACTCTCTTCTTAAACCTGTTGTGCGTAAGGATGAATTCTTCAACGTGGTTTACGGGAAAAGAAGGCCCGATTCAATTTTCATTTCGGTCTATCCTCCTTCGGAAGAGATACCTTACCCGCCTTCAATGGTACTGCCTGAAAGAAGTATCGTAACAAAGCCGGACACTGTTGTGGCCCTGCCTTATTCCGACACGCTGCCCGTGATGTTTCCCCGGAAAGGGATTTTCCTTTTCAGGGTTTCACGCGAAGTGAATGAAGGGTTTACGCTTTTTAATTTCGGCGATGACTTCCCTTCAATGACCACCCCGGAAGAGATGCTTAAGCCGCTGGCTTACATAATTCCAGCCTCAAGGGTCGACAGCATGTCTGCGGTCCGTAAACCGAAGATGGCTCTCGACGAATTCTGGCTCAACTGCGGAGGAGGGAATGTTGAAAAGGCACGCGAACTTATCAGGATTTACTACACAAGAACCCTTTTTGCAAACTATTACTTTACATCATGGAAGGAAGGATGGCGTACCGACCGCGGCATGATCTACATAATTTACGGCCCCCCCGACAAGCTTTACAAATCGAACGAGGCTGAAACATGGGGATACCGCAAACCATCCGTTCAGTCGAAATGGGGCCCGAGGTATTCCGTAAAAGAAGACTACCTGTTCTTTACATTCAAAAAACGCGAAAATATATTTACAGATAACGATTACTACCTGAGCCGCAGCGAAACAACCGTTACCTACTGGGACAAGGCCGTTCAGTCGTGGCGGAAAGGCATCGTTTTCAGGCTCGATAATCCTGAAGGTATATAACAAGATGGGAAAAGCAACCGACTTTATTTTCGGATTAAGACCTGTTATTGAGGCAATAAGGGAGGGCAGGCAGGTGGAGAGGCTTCTGATAAAACAGAATCTGCAGGGACAGCTTTACCATGAGTTGATGAAAGAGGCTTCGGCAAACAACATCCCTTTTCAGATTGTTCCGGTCGAAAGAATAAACCTTCACACAAGAAAAAACCACCAGGGTGTTCTTGCTTTTATCTCTCCGGTGGAGTACCAGAAAATTGAAAACATACTCCCGGCAGTGTTTGAGCAGGGAGAGGATCCCCTGTTTATCTGCCTCGACGGCGTATCAGATGTAAGAAACTTCGGCGCTGTCGTAAGATCGGCTTCATGCATGGGTGCCCATGCAATAGTTATTCCTGCCAGGGGATCGGCACGAATCACAGCCGATGCCGTCAAAACATCCGCCGGAGCCCTTAACCACTTCCCGGTTTGCAGGGTAAAGAGCATTACAGGGGGAATTGAGTTCCTGAAAGAATCAGGACTGAAGGTTATCTGTGCCGATGAAAAGAGCAGCCTTTCGGTGTTTGACGCCGATCTCTCCGGCCCTGTAGTGCTGATTATGGGTTCTGAGGACAGAGGCATAAGCGGGGAACTCCTTAAAATCTCTGATCTCGTTGTTAAAATACCGGTTACCGGACAGATTGGTTCCCTTAATGTTTCAGTGGCCGCCGGTATCATGCTATATGAAATAATGAGGCAGCGGTCAGTGCACCGGTAAATATTCACCGCCCGGTCAGAACTCCTCAAAAAGCTTCCTGGCAATTTCTACCGGTATTTCCTTCTGCCCGAGATAGGCAACTACTCTGGCATCCTTATACCCGTTTCTGATAAGCAGGTCGGAGTACTCTGTTGCACTTTTAAATGAAAGAAAAACACCAATGAGATAAATACTCTGTTTCTTTTCATCAGTTAAAATATCGAGTCCTCTGTCTCCTGCCAGACTTTTTATCTCTTCCAGTTTTTCCCGGGGAACCGGTTTCTGCGACCGCATCAGCTCCACTCTGAAAACAAGGGTTGGTGGAACAGTGTCGGCAGGAGCAGCCTGCACCTCCTCTTCAAACAATGGCTTTGAGCCCCACTCTTTCTCAAGTACCGCCGCCCTGTCGGCCGATACCTGCCTGCCGTCCATCAACGCCACAACAAATGCATCCTTAAAACCGTGCGACCTCACTTTTGGAAGTGCCTGCGAGGCGTCAGATGCCTTTCTGAAAAGACCTGCATAATATACAGTAAGCTCCGATCCCGGGTTTTTAAATCCTTCAACAGGTGTCAGCCCCTTGAAATATGATGCAGCCACCGGGTTCTTGAAAATGGCCACCTGAATGCGGTAGATCAGTCCCGGAGGAACAGACGGATTAACCGGAATTTTTTCCGTCCGGGGTTTATCCGTAATCTCAAACAGGGAATATACGGGCTTCTTTCGTGTGACCGGTTTGTAAACGGAATCTGACATCTTTAAAGCAGCTGCACCGGCTTTTGCATCAGCTGCCGGCACTGTTTGTCCTTCCCGCGGGGCAGTGACTTCACGTGTCACTTTCGTTGTATCAGGTCTTAGGGCAGGAGGATTAACTGCCGGTTTCCCTCCGCTCTCACTGCTGTTCCTGACGGCTGCAACTTCACTTGTTTTTAGGGCGGCATCGGCCTTCCGCGATGTATCGGCAAGCAACTTACCGAGCATTTCGTCAACCTCCGGAGGGGCAGGTTCCGGCTCAGCCTTTAATTCCACCTGTTCTCTGACTTCCGGTTCGGAGGGTCTGCCCGCCTTTAATTGAACCGGTGCGCCTGAAGGTTTACTGACTTCAGTCACGGTTTCGGGAAGGACAAGTCTGCCTTTTCCTTCCGAAGCTTCCTTTAAGTAATCGGGCACCTTCAGTTCCCTTGCACTCTTCTTTCCTGCAAGGTCGGTGTACTTATTATAGGAGGCAACAGCCTCATCATACATACCTGCGAGATGCTGAGCCCGGCCAAGCCAGAACCAGACATCGGAGGGCACAGGTTTAATGGCGCCTGTATTTTCTGCCGCTTCCTTAAGATGCCTCACGGCAAGCATAGGATCTCTCTGAAGCCTTACGAGGCAGATGCCTGCAAGGTACCTGTAGAGAGGATCTTTCGGATAAAGAGTCAGAAGCGCAGAATAGTGCCTGTAAGCTTCCTCGAAATCGTTCCCTGAGAAAGCTTCTGAAGCAGCCTGGCGGGAAGGCCTGAAATCCTGAACCTGCGACATGCCCGTTACCGGGAGGATCAGAAGTGACAAATAAAGCAGTATTGAAACTGTCACCCCCCGGCCTGACGGATTACTTTTAGTTAAGTTTTTCTGTGACATCGTTTCACTCCTCACTGCTTTACCTGCATTTTGTAATTTATTGTTGATAACAATTGCAGCCAATATTTTATTATACTGGCCAAACTTCTTAATTTTACAGTAAATGCAAAAATAGTAAAAATATGGCAGATCTTTCTGAAGGACAGGCAGCCCCGGACTTTGAAGGTAAGGATCAGTACGGGAACACCGTGAAACTATCAGGTTTCAAAGGAAAGAAGGTTGTTCTTTACTTCTATCCAAAGGACAATACGCCCGGGTGTACGGCTGAGGCCTGCAACCTGCGCGATAATCACTCCGTACTCCTGAAAAAGGGGTTTGTTGTAATAGGAGTCAGTCCCGACTCCGAAAAATCGCACAGGGGATTCTCGGAAAAATTCTCTCTCCCCTTCCCTCTGCTGGCTGATCAGGATAAGAAGATAATGCAGATGTACGGCGCATGGGGTGAGAAAAAAATGTACGGAAAAACGGTCACCGGAGTGCTGAGAACAACTTTTCTTATCGATGAAAAAGGAATTATTGAAAAGATTATACGCAAGGTTGATACCGCCAACCACACTGAACAGATATTGTAATATTATGAAAAATAAAAAAACAGATATGAGTACCGAAAAGAAAGAAATGAACAAGGAAAAGCTCAAAGCCCTTGAGGTTACACTCGGAAAGATTGAAAAGGACTTTGGCAAAGGAACAATAATGAAACTGGGCGATCATGCCGTCGACAATGTTCAGGTCATCTCGACAGGCTCCATTGGTCTCGACGCAGCCCTTGGTATCGGAGGCCTTCCGCGAGGCAGGGTGATTGAAATATATGGTCCCGAAGCATCCGGAAAAACGACACTGGCAATTCATGCCATCGCCGAAGCCCAGAAGAACGGAGGCATCGCAGCAATTATTGACGCCGAACACGCCTTCGACCGGAATTACGCCGAGAAACTGGGTGTCGATGTGGAAAACCTTCTTATCTCCCAGCCCGACAACGGCGAACAGGCTCTCGAAATCGCCGATCATCTCATAAGGTCAGGAGCTCTCGACATTATTGTTATCGACTCCGTTGCCGCCCTTACCCCAAAAGCGGAGATTGAAGGCGAAATGGGCGACTCGAAAATGGGACTGCAGGCACGTTTGATGTCGCAGGCCCTGAGAAAACTCACCGCAAACATCAACAAAACTAACACCTCCTGCATTTTTATAAACCAGCTGAGGGAGAAAATCGGGGTCATGTTCGGGAATCCTGAAACAACAACCGGCGGAAACGCTCTGAAATTCTATGCCTCCGTTAGACTCGACATCAGGAAAACCAACCAGATTAAGGAAGGCGAGGAAATAATAGGGAACCGGACAAGAGTGAAAGTTGTCAAAAACAAACTGGCTCCGCCCTTTAAAAAGGCTGACTTCGACATCCTTTACGGTGAAGGAATTTCCCAGCTTGGAGAGATAGTCGATCTCGGCGTCGATTTCGACATCATCAAAAAGAGCGGATCATGGTTCAGTTACGGAGACACCAAACTCGGACAGGGCCGCGATGCTGTCAAGCAGATAATAAAAGACAACCCCGAGCTTTATGAAGAGCTTAAAACCAAAATCACAGAAGCGCTGAAAAAACAGTAAACCCGTCTTTAACCAGACCAGTCATGAAAAGATGTTTTATTTCCCTACCGCTTTTACTCATCCTGCTGGCGGCAGGATGCAAAAGCGGCAATAAGAATGTACCCCCTGCACAGTCCGATTTCAGCGTGGACCTCACCGAAAAAGAGAAGGCTGACGGCCTGATGACCCCTGAAATTATGTGGAAATTCTCCCGCCTGGGCTCCTTTGCACTCTCGCCCGACGGTGAATCAATAGTTTATTCGGTTACAAAAACCGACCTGGCAACCGAAGCCAGAAAAACGGGGTTGTATAAAATTGCCGTCACCGGCGGAGAACCCGTCAACCTTGCACCCGAAGGCGGATCCTCTCCGCAGTGGATAAACAACGGCAAAAAGATCGCATTCACAAGAGGAGGCTCACTGTATGTCATGAATGACAACGGTTCCGAACCGGTTAAGGTTGAAGGTCTGGAAGATTTTGAGTCGTGGAGCATATCACCCGCGGGCGATAAAATATGGTTTACGAGAAGGGTCAAACTTGATACCACAGCCAACGAAAAGCACAACCTTCCGAAGGCTAAGGTGAGAATCATTGACGACCTTATGTACAGACACTGGAATTACTGGTCCGATTACTCTTACAGCCATCTGTTTGTTGCCTCCTTCGACGGCAGGAAAGTTTCGGAAGAGAAAGACCTGATGGAAGGCCAGAGATTTGAATCACCGGTTGCTCCCTACTTCGACGGCGCCGAAATATCGTGGAGCCCCGACGGGAAGTACATCGCCTACACCACCAAACGCCTGCGCGGCAGGGAAGATGCCGTAAGCACAAATACCGACATTTACCTCTACGACCTTGCTGCAGGTACGGAAATAAACATCAGTGAAGGCATTAAGGGGTATGACAGATACCCGGTCTTCTCGCCCGACGGTTCAAAGATTGCCTGGCAAAGCATGGAACGCGACGGCTATGAATCGGACCTCGAAAGACTTTTCGTTTATGACATCCCCGGAAAAACAAAATCATGGGTTACGCAGGGATGGGATTTCGATGTCGAGAATATCGCATGGGCCGACAATAACACCATCTATTTTACCTGTTCTTACCTCGGAACAGCCCAGGTCTTTAAAACAGACCTTCAGAACAGGGGTGTGACTAAAGTCACAGAAGGAGTGCACGACCTCGGAGGGCTTCAGATAAACTCCGGCAAAATGGCAGCCACAATCATGTCAATGTCGATGGCTCCCGAAATCGCGGTTATTGATCTGACCGACGGATCCGTAAAGAAGGTTACAGGCATTAACGATTATATCTACGACCATATCCGCATGGGAAAGGTCGAGGAAAAGTACACACGTACCAAAGACAACAAGGATCTGCAGATGTGGGTGATTTATCCCCCCGGTTTTGATCCCTCACAGAAATACCCGCTCCTTCTTTTCTGCAAGGGCGGACCTCAGGGCCCTCTCGGACAGAGCTGGTCGTACCGGTGGAACTACCAGATGATGGCTGCAAAAGGATATATTGTCGTGGCTCCAAACCGCAGAGGCAATTCCGGTTTCGGACAGGCATGGAAAGAACAGATCTCAGGCGATTACGGAGGGAAAAACATACAGGATTATCTCGATGCCACCGACTTTATGGCAAAACAGCCGTATGTTGACGCCGACAGGATGGGTGCCGTGGGGGCCAGCTACGGAGGTTACTCGGTCTTCTATCTGGCCGGCGTTCACCAGAAACGATTCAAAGCCTTCGTATCACACTGCGGTATGTTCAACTTCGAAAGCTGGTACGGCTCCACCGAAGAACTATGGTTTCCTAACAAAGACTTCGGAGGACCATACTGGGAAAACCTCCCGAGCTATAAATTCTCACCCCACCTTCTGGTTAAAAACTGGGATACTCCAATTTTAATAATTACCGGACAAAATGACTTCAGAATACCCTATACCCAGAGCATGGAGGCTTTCACGGCCGCACAGCTCAGGGGCGTGCCCAGCAAACTGCTCTTTTTTGAGGATGAAACGCACTTTGTCACAAGGCCTCAGAATGCAGTCATCTGGCAGAGAGAGTATTTTGAATGGCTCGATAAGTGGCTGAAGTGAGAGTGAGTGTGAGTGTGAGTGTGAGAATGTAAGGGTGAGGATGGAGATTATTTAAGGAGAAGGTTGAGGATATAATCGACTTTTGTATCGTCGGGATCGTTTACATCGAGCCAGTGGATCTTAATGCCTCTGCGTTCCATGCCCCTGAACCATGTCATCTGGCGTTTGGCAAAACGGTGAATCTCAGTCTCAAGCTTCCTGTACATCTCCTCATATTCAAGCCTTCCCGTCAGGTATAATGTAACATATTTATACTCAAGCCCGTAATAGACAAGAGTTTCACTGTCAATGCCTTCATCAAGAAGGCTTCTTACTTCATCTATCAGTCCGTTTTCAATTCTCTGCCTGAGCCTCTGCGATATCCTGCTCCGCCTTACCTCCCTCCCGGCATTAATTCCGACCACAAGGCACTTCAGCGCAGGAAAATCACGGATCATCTCTCTGTTCTCCTGGTAATACTTTTCAATCTCAATTGCCCTCACTGCGCGTTTTACAGTGTCTATATCCGTCTTGTTGTGAAGTTTTTTATAGCTCTTCAGGATCTCAGTCAGTTCCTCAAGTGATTTCTTTTCAAGTTCCCTCCTCAGATTAATATCGGGAGGCACCTCCGCCAGCCTGTAACCCGAGACGATGCTGTCGATATACATGCCTGAACCTCCGCAGACAACAGGGAAAGAGGATCCGGAGACGATTTCGTTGTAAACTCTGATAAAATCCCGCTGAAATTCAAACAGGTTATACTTTGACCCTGGTTCGGCAATGTCGACAAGATGATACGGGACACTTACGCCGTTTACCAGATAATCATCGTAATCTTTACCGGTTCCAAGATTCATGCGGCGATATACCTGCCGCGAGTCGGCGCTTATTACCTCCCCGTTGATCCGCGAGGCGGTCAGGGCAGCAACCCTTGTTTTTCCCATGGCTGTCGGCCCTGTAATAACAAGCAGGTTATAATTACCGTTAATCAATCTTTCTCCGGTTTTATTTTCCGGAAATTTATGAATAATGCAGGAAAAAATCCATCATTTTCCGGGTCTGCTGCACTTTCCGGTAATAAATAAATATTGCCTGCCTTATAAAAAACTTTTCCGTTTTGGGGAACCTAATCCCTGAATACCAGCGGCATCAGTGTAATAAGCGTGCCATTAAAAACTGCCTTGTCAAATATAAAGCCGGGTTTTGTAACGCTGTCATGTTTCATACTTATTTTGACTAATTTTGCCCGGTAAAAGCAATAAACCCGATGAAAGGCCGTGCAGGAAATATTCTGATTAAAAACAAAAAAGCTTCTCACGATTTTGAATTCATTGAGAAGTTTATTGCCGGCATTGTGCTCACCGGGACAGAAATCAAATCGCTGCGTGAAGGAAAAGCAAACCTGGCCGATTCGTGGTGTCACTTTCACAACGGTGAACTTTATGTAAAAGGGATGCATATAAGCGAGTATGCATTCGGCAACCTACTGAATCACAACCCGGTACAGGAAAGAAAGTTATTGCTTAAATCGCGCGAACTGCGGAAGCTTGAAAAGAAAGTGAAGGAATCGGGACTTACGATTATTGTCATGAAAGTCTTCATCAACGAGCGAGGGCTTGCCAAGGCTGAAATTGCACTATCGAAGGGAAAGAAGGAATACGACAAGCGTGAGACTCTCAGGAAGAAGGATGCGGCGCGGGAGATGGACCGCATGCGGAAAATAAAATGATCAGGGCTGACGCTTCTTAAGGTTATCATCCACAGGAACCTGCTTATCCCCTTTCCATGCCACGATAAAAGCATCTTTAAAACCCGAAGCGTTATATTTTTTCAGGGCTGCCAAAGCATCGGAATAACTTGTAAAGGAGCCGGCCTGATATTTATAAATATTGCCGCTCCTGACCGTTTTCACAGGCTCATCCGCTTTTAAACCAAGCTTTTCCGAAACCTGTGCAGGTGTTAAAGGCTTCGATGAAACCGCAATCTGAATCCTGAATTCAACCTGCTGCTCTCCGCCCTGCGTGACGGATCCGGCCCGGGAAGCATCTGACTGTTCCTGTGCAGAAATCTCACCCGTAGGTTTCAGCGGTTTTTCCACGGCAGCATTTCCGGCTGTTCCGGTTACTTTAACGGCGAGGCTGTCCATGTAATAATCATGCCTGTATTTTCCGCCTGTAATCTGTATCAGCTTTCCTCCGAGGGAGAACGTTCCGTTCATTGTTCTGTCGGGGCTTGCCAGGTAAGAGAAAGAAGCAACACCTTCCGCAGGTACTGAAAGCCAGACGACGTTCAGCTGCCGGCCATTGTATGAAAAATCCCCCTGTGAAACTGCCTCAGGTACAATATCAATACCCTCCGGCATCTCCTGGGTGAACCTTGCGAAGCCCGATGAAGAGGGGAATTTGACCGTTATGTTTACCCTGTTGTATTTACCGGCCTCCCATTGAGGTGATGTTTCGCAAACCACCGGCTTCTGGGGAAAAATACATGTCAATGGTAAGAAGCAGCAGCAGAATGCGATTAATGGGTTCCGGTTCATTATCAGAAGTTGGGACTGAGGAGATACCTTGAGTAGAACTTGTCGATCAGGTCCACAGCCTCATCAGATGTGTCGACAAGAGTGAACAGGTTAAGGTCATCCGGAGAGATATTCTTTTCCTCGTTCAGCATCACCTCTTTTACCCAGTCGATAAGCCCGTTCCAGTAGCTTTTCCCGACGAGAATAATAGGGAATTTCCCGATCTTTCTTGTCTGAATAAGTGTTATGGCTTCGAACAGTTCGTCAAAAGTGCCGAAGCCTCCGGGCAGCACGATGAAGCCCTGGGCATATTTCATGAACATCACCTTTCTCACGAAGAAATGGTCGAATGTGATGAGTTTGTCGCTGTCGATGTAGGGGTTGGGTCTCTGTTCAAAAGGGAGATCGATGTTTATGCCCACCGATTTGCCTTTACCGCGAGAGGCTCCTTTGTTCGCAGCCTCCATAATCCCCGGCCCTCCTCCCGTAATCACACCGTATCCCTTTTGGGTGAGCTTGAAAGCTATGTCTTCCGCAATCTGGTAGTATTTGTTGTCGGGTTTGGTACGAGCCGATCCGAATATGGAAACGCAGGGTCCTATTCTTGCAAGTTTCTCGAATCCTTCAACAAGTTCTGACAGAATCTTAAATACTCTCCACGAATCGGTTATATGAATCTCCTGCCATGTTTTCTGTTCGAAAGCGTCTTTAATGAGATCAGCGGGTTTTTCCATAATTGTTCCTTAAAAAAGTCACCAAATATAATAATTTATTGGGATCCCTCGGCACATAGGTCATGAGGTTAAACTGTCTTGTTGAGCACCGTAAAACGGAGCATCCGCGTTTATCAGCGTGCCATCTTCGTTCTGTATAAACTGAAAAACAATGGAACGCGGATTGCCGCGGATTTCAGCGCGGATTACCGCGGATTTGCTTTCGTTCATCTTTGTATCAGTCTTCATATTTATATTTCTCCGGACAGGGAACGATATTAAATGGCTTATAACGGATTAAATCAGCGTTCATCAGCGTTCCCGACACAGGCGGGATCCGCGTTTATCAGCGTGCTATCTTCGTTCTGTATAAACTGAAAACCGATGGAACGCGGATTGCCGCAGATTTCAGCGCGGATTTCCGCGGATTTGCTTTCGTTTTAATAGCCCATTTCCTGTCTCAGAAACTCACCTGTGTAGTTGCCGCTTTGCCTAATCAGCTCCTCCGGAGTGCCTGCGAAAACAACATACCCTCCCTCCTTTCCGCCCTCCGGACCAAGGTCGATAATGTGATCCGCCATCTTTATCACATCCATATTATGCTCAATCACTATCACGGTATTGCCCCTGTCGACCAGCCTGTTCAGTACTCCGAGAAGTATCCTGACATCTTCAAAATGCAGTCCGGTGGTCGGTTCATCGAGTATATATATTGTTTTTCCCGTATCGCGTCTCGAGAGTTCCGTTGCGAGCTTCACCCTCTGCGATTCGCCTCCCGAAAGTGTGGTCGATTGCTGGCCTATCTTGATATAGCCAAGTCCGACATCCTGTAAGGTTTTGACCTTATGATAGATAGAGGGCACGTTGACAAAAAAATCCACCGCCTCATCAACCGTCATTTCGAGGACATCGCTTATATTTCTGCCCTTATATTTAACTTCCAGCGTTTCGCGGTTATATCTTTTCCCGTTACAGTCGGTGCAATGAACATAAACATCCGGCAGAAAATTCATTTCAATTGTTTTCACGCCTGCACCCTCGCATCCCTCGCAACGGCCTCCCTTCACATTAAAGGAAAATCTGCCCGGGCCGAATCCCCTTATTCTGGCTTCGGCTGTCTGTGCAAAAAGTGTGCGTATGTCGGTAAAGAGGCCTGTATAGGTTGCGGGATTTGACCGGGGCGTCTTTCCTATCGGGGCCTGGCTCACCTCAATAACCTTGTCGGCATTTTCGAGGCCTGTTATCTCCCGGTAAGGGAGCGGCGTTTTGCCCGATTTGTGATATTTACGGGCCAGTGCGGGATGAAGGGTCTGATTTATAAGGGATGATTTTCCGCTTCCGGAAACACCTGTTACGCAAATAAATGTTCCGAGCGGGAAAGCGACATCTATTTCCTTCAGGTTGTGCCCCGAAGCTCCTTTTATTGTGATAAGTTTTCCATTTCCGGGGCGTCTTTTTTCGGGCACCTCTATACGGCGGCAATTGTTGATATAGGCTGATGTAAGAGTGTTGCACTCCCTGAATTCCGAGGGGTGCCCCTGCGCCACTATTTTCCCGCCGTGCACACCTGCTCCGGGTCCGACATCCACAATATGATCGGCTGAGAGAATCATCTCCCGGTCGTGTTCCACAACTATTACCGAGTTGCCTGCATCCCTTAGCTGCTTAAGGGAATTTATAAGGCGCCTGTTATCTCTCTGGTGAAGGCCGATGCTTGGTTCATCGAGTATATAAAGCACGTTTACCAGTTTTGATCCTATCTGGGTGGCGAGCCTTATTCTCTGGCTTTCGCCGCCCGACAGTGTTCTTGCCCCGCGGTTCAGTGAGAGGTAATCGAGACCTACATCAATAAGAAATCCAAGCCTGGCTCTAATCTCTTTAAGTATCTCAGCTGCTATTTTTCTCTGCCGTTCCGTAATCCGCTCTTCAATGCCGGCGAGAAATCCGTTCAGTTCCCTGACATCCATAGCCGACAGCTCGCCGATGTTTTTTTCTGCAATCCTGAACCAGAGGGCCTCCTTTTTAAGTCTTGTACCGTTGCATTCCGGGCATACTTTGTATTCGATATACTGTTCTTTCGACCTGGCGCCGTTTTTCTGCCCGTTTTTCTGGCCATTCGCAGCTTCAATGTTGCCAAGGAAGCTGACCACTCCCTCGAAGGTCAGGAAGTAGTTTGAGGTCAGACCCAGAGGAGTGTTTGAAAGCTTCAGCACTTCATCGGAACCGTAGAGGACCTTGTGAAGCGCTTCCTCGGGTATTTCATTTATGGGGGTGTCGATGGTAAAACCGTTTTTCTCGGCCACTGCCTCTATCTGCCAGAATATCCAGGTATTGCGGTATTTTCCCAGCGGTTCGATACCTCCTTTGCGTATGCTCAGTGAAGGGTCGGGAATAAGTTTGTTAATGTCAATATCCGAAATTTCTCCGAGCCCGTTGCAGACGGGACAGGCACCCTGAGGCGAGTTAAATGAAAAAGAGTGAGGTGCCGGTTCGTCATAAGAGATTCCCGTTACGGGGCACATCAGGTGGCGTGAGAAATAACGAACCTGTCCGGTTTCGGTTTCGAGCACCATCATCACACCGTCGCCCTGGGCAAGTGCAAGTAAAACCGAATCCCTGAGACGTTTATCGTCTGTTTCTCCGGCCCTGAATTTGTCAATCACAATCTCAATGAAATGGGTTTTGTAGCGGTCGAGTTTCATCCCGTGGGTTATGTCCCTGATTTCACCGTTAACCCTTACGTGAAGATAACCCTTAAGGCGGAGGCGTTCAAATAGTTCCCGGTAATGACCTTTACGCCCCCTTACAACAGGTGCCAGAATATTTATTTTCTTACCCGCAAAATTCTCCTTTACGAGGCTGATAATCTGGTCGTCAGTGTATCTTACCATTTTCTCTCCCGACGCATACGAATAAGCATCGGATGCCCTGGCATAAAGAAGCCTGAGGAAGTCGTATATTTCGGTAATCGTCCCGACGGTTGAGCGCGGGTTTCTGTTGACCGTTTTCTGCTCAATGGAAATCACCGGGCTGAGGCCTGTGACACGGTCAACGTCGGGTCGTTCCATCCCTCCGAGGAACTGGCGTGCATAGGCTGAAAGAGTCTCCATATACCTCCTCTGGCCTTCGGCATAGATAGTGTCAAAGGCAAGAGATGATTTTCCGCTACCGCTCAGGCCCGTTATCACCACAAGGCTGTTTCTTGGAATGGTAACGTCAATGTTTTTAAGGTTATGAACCCTCGCGCCCAGTACTGTCAGATTGTCGTTCATCATTGAACTCAATTGGTCACAATTCTACAGATTATCAGCTTCAAATTCTGTTCTTGAGCCAGGCTCGGGTATTTTGATCAAATATGTCTTGTTTGTTCTCCGCGTAAGAAATGGTTTGCGAAGCCACGGATTGAAAAATTTCAGGAGCTTGTAGTTGGTTCCGAAACCTGCGGCAAACCTTGCAAAATCGGTAACTGCAGTGTCGACCTTCACTTCGGTGTAACGGAGCGGCTGGTACATCTCTTCCGGTCTGATACTGAAGCCGTAATATGAAGGATTTTCGATAATAAGCTTATAGGCTGCAATTCTGAAGATATATCTCGCGGTTTCATCCGACAAAAGCAGATCGTAATAGTTATTCTTTTTCTGGATTGCAATCTGTTCGTCGATGGCATTTCTCCCGCCGTTATATGAAGCAGCCGCAAGGGTCCAGCTTCCGTATTTCTGATATGATTTTCTGAAATAATCGCAGGCTACCCGTGTCGATTTCTCAAAATGGTAACGTTCATCAACCTCGTTGTTTATTTCCATCCCGTGCTCTTTAGCTGTGGCAGACATTATCTGCCAGAATCCGACAGCTCCTGCAGGCGATACCTGGTTCATCAGTTCACTCTCGGCCAGTGCAACGTATTTGAAATCGTCAGGGATGCCCTCTTCCTCCAGTATCTTTTCAATTACGGGAAAATACCTGGCTGCTCTCTTGATTATCAGGATGGTTGATCCGTGACGGTAGGCAGTCATAATAATCTCCCTGTCGAGGCTTTCGCGGGTATCAAAATTCCCGAGAGGCATCATTTCGCCGGCAAAGCTGACGGAGTCGGGCAGACGGAATGCCCCTGAGACAGGCACATCAGACATAAAAGATGACCCTCCCGGCTGCTTCTCTCCGGGGAAACCCGTAAATGATAAAAGTATGACGGCTGAGACGGCAATCAACGAAAACAGCAGATACCATTTCCTGAAATTGTTTTTCATCAGAAACACGATTTTAAAATAAAATGCAAAGGTACTTATTTTACAGCAGACAGAATAATAACCGAATCTCAAAGAAGAATCTCCGGGTGAGGTCTTTATATAGCCAACCCGCAGTGCCGGGGGAAAGATTTACAACAAACGGCAGCCGTTCCGGTCAGGTTGTTACCAAAGGGTGACACTACCGGCCTTTATGGCGGTGAATAATAAAACCGGTAAACGGATCAGAAATTATAGAAGAAGCCCGACATCACCCCGAACGAATAAGGATGTATTGAAGAGCCTGTTATTCCGCCGAGAGGGGTTATGTAATACCTGAACACGGGTTCCACGCTGAGTGTCATGGATGGCGAGAGCTTATACTCCATTCCCAGGCCAAGCGATGAACTGAAAGTTACAGGACTTAATCCTGTTGTTTTGCCAATCATGTATTTTACGCCTTCGGACTGCACATAAGAATTATTGCCGACAAGTATGTTATAGGATATGCCTCCCGACATGCTGATATCAACCGTGCGGTCAATCAGTTTGTAGTGCAGTGATACCGGCAGCTCCAGGTATTTAAGATTCTGAATGACCGAACTGCCGACATATTGCAGATTCGCCTTTACGGGATCAAAAATGTCGGCTGTGTACATGGTCAGTACTCTCGATATGTTTCTGCTGTCGGTGAAGTAGATATCCTTATTTACGGAGTTTATGGTACCCGAAGCTGTTCTTATTGCGAAGTCGCTCCCGCTTTTTGCCTCCGTGTATTTTATGAACCCTGAATATGAGGTTAGTCCTTCAATTTTCTGCCCCATGGTATTCAGCACCATTCCTGCCTGAACAGACAACCTGCGTGAGACATTGAATGCCACGGAAAGACCTCCCGAGTATGAGAATGCAAGGTCTTCTTCCTTTATGTAATCTTTTGCCGCGTCGTCGTTTCCAAAGCTGAACTTTGAATAATAAGCGGGCAGGAATGCGGCGCCGAGCTTCCATTTTTCCCCTCCCTGTTGCTGGTCTGTCAACTCTATATCGCTCAGGAGAAACTCCTTTTCCCTCTTTTCTTTTCCGCCGAACCCTGTTTCTTCGACAGCCTTATATTGTATCAGTGCCAGAGGCAGGAATCTGTTTTCCTTTTTAAAATCTGCTGACAGATCTGCGGTTCTCAGTTGTTCGGGTGACTGGCTCAACCCGTTCCGTGCCGGCTCCCCCGGAGCGGACTGTGGAGTGGCCACGTTTGAAGGAACAGGAGTATTGATGACTGGTGTGGCAACAGCCTTGGGAGTAACATAACTGCCCCCGGGCATCTGTTCCTGGTTAAGGGTCACGGCCTGCTGCCTGTTTATCCCGTCCGAAAGCTCAGAACCGGCATACCAGAGGAGGGTTCCTGCCGAAGCCGTCAGTATTGCAACAGAGGCCGCCCTTGCGAACATGAGTCTGATGTTTCTCTCCTTCTTTCCAGGCAGTGAAGTCTGAACGGAATCCCAGACTGAATCAGGGGGAAGAGCCTCAAAATCCTTAAGTCCGTTCCTGAAAACAAGGTCAATATTCAGAAAATCATCAGCCATTTATCACACTGCGTCTTAATCCGGTATATAAGCTCACCTTCTTCTGCAGGATGACCCGCGCCCTCGAAAGATTAGATTTTGACGTTCCTTCCGAAATGCTTAACATCTCGCTTATCTCCTTATGCGAGTATCCCTCGATGGCGTAAAGGTTGAAGACCATCCTGTATTTGGGAGGCAGGTTTCTGATGAGGTACAGCAGGTCGTCAGCCTGGACGCCCGCATAATCATCATTGCCGGGTTCAGCCTCCGGTTCGTTGATAGTTTCGATATCGTCAACCCTGTAGAGATTGTGCCGCGCCCTGTATTTTTCGAGAGCGGTGTTTACCACAATCCTGCGCATCCATCCTTCAAAAGAACCTTCATGTTTATAGTTCTGCAGGTTCTGGAATATTTTAATAAATCCCTCCTGCAGAATATCTCTTGCCTCCTCGTCGCTGTCGGAATACTGCAGGCAGACTCCGTAAAGTTTAGGGGCATGCCTGCGGTACAGGAGTTCCTGATCGCGCCTGCTGCCTTCGAGACAACCCTTTATTATCTCTTTTATATCGTTCAAGAGGGATAGGATAACGATATAAAATTAAATAAAATGTCTGAAACAGCAATCGCTCCTCAGTTAAATGATGAAATTATTCCCTGTGTGGTTGCGTTGAGGCATTCAGGATGCCTGAAGAAGCCTGTATACGGCTGTTTCAGAGATGAATAACTTCTCCGAATGCCGCCGCTGCAGCTTCCATAATTGCCTCCGACATTGTCGGGTGGGGATGCACTGATTTGATTATCTCATGTGCTGTGGTTTCAAGCTTGCGGGCCACAACAATCTCTGCAATCATTTCGGTCACGTTGGCGCCTATCATGTGTGCGCCGAGTATCTCTCCGTATTTTGCATCGAAAATAATTTTGACAAATCCGTCGCGCGCACCGGCGGCGCTTGCCTTACCTGAGGCTGTGTACGGGAATTTGCCGACCTTTATTTCGTAACCGCCTTCCGCGGCCTGTTTTTCGGTCATTCCGCACGATGCCACCTCGGGCGACGTATAAATACAGGAAGGTATATTGTTATAGTCAAGTGGTTCGGGATTTAGTCCGGCGATCTTCTCCACGCATAATATCCCCTCAGCCGATGCAACATGGGCCAGAGCGGGACCTTTTACTATATCACCGATGGCATAAACACCCTCAGCCGTTGTGCGGTAATAATCATCCACCACCACTTTCCCCTTTTCAGTCTTAACACCGGCTTCCTCGAGCCCGATACCTTCAATATTCGTTGTTACGCCTGCAGCCGAAAAAACAATATCGGCTTCCACGGTCTCGGTCCCCTTGGGTGTTTTGATATTAACCCTTACCATTTCGCCTGTGATATCGGCCGATTCAACTGTGGACCCAGTGAGGATTTTCATCTTCATCTTTTTGAAGTTCTTTTCGAGCTGTTTTGAAACTTCTTCATCTTCAAGGGGTATTATATTCGGGAACATCTCCACAAGAGTTACCTGAGTTCCCATGGTCTGGTAGAAATATGCAAATTCACTCCCTATTGCACCCGATCCGACAATAACCATTGATCGGGGTTGCACGGGCAGCGACATTGCTTCGCGGTAACCGATAATCTTTTTCCCGTCCTGCTTCAGTCCGGGCAGCTCCTTCGACCTTGCGCCCGTTGCAACAATTATATGTTTTGCGCTGTAGGTTTTTTTCTCCCCTACGGCGTCTGTAACCTCCACCCGGCCTTTCCCGGCGAGCCGGCCGAACCCTTTGATATGTTCTATATTGTTTTTCCTGAAGAGAAAGCTGATTCCCTTGCTCATTCCCTCCGCCACGTTTCTGCTTCTTTGAATAACGGAGCCGAAATCGGCGGTGGCTTCTCCATTTATTTTTATCCCGTAGTCGGCGGCGTGATTTATATACTCAAATACCTGAGCGCTCTTCAGAAGCGATTTTGTTGGAATGCATCCCCAGTTCAGGCATATACCGCCCAGTTCAGCCTTTTCTACTACGGCAACTTTCATTTTAAGCTGTGCAGCCCTTATTGCCGCCACATAGCCGCCGGGGCCGCTGCCTATCACAATAAGATCGTAATTCATGATTCGGAGTATTTTTTATTAATTTTTTTGATTACAGATGTAAAAATCCTGGATATTATCCATATAACCACCATTGAAAAAATTATTGCAGCCCCTGCAGGTATCCCGGCAAACCATGCCATGCCATACCCTGTAACGGCACCGATAAAGCCAAATAACACCGACCATCTCATTACCGAAGCGTAGTTCCTCGTGAAAAGCATTGCAATATTAGGCGGGATGGTAAGCAATGAAAGTACCAGAACCACGCCTGCCATCCTGATGTTCAGTACGATGGTCAGTGCCAGGAGGGCTGTCGTAATGTATTTAAAAACATTCACGTACGAAGTGTATGTACGTGCATAGTTTTCATCAAACGAGATATAGAGGATTGTCCTGTAGAATACCGAAAAATAGATTATGAGCACCACCGACAGGAGTCCCAGCGAGATAAGGTCGGCTGTTGTGACTGTAAGTATGCTGCCGAAAAGAAAGCTCATAAGGTTAGGGGTGTAGCCCGGGGTGAGAAATATAAAAATGATCCCGGTAGCCATACCCAGCGCCCACAGAATGCCAATGGCAGAGTCTTCTCTCAGTTTCTGTTTTATGGAAAGATATTCGATTCCGAGGGCGGAGAGTATTCCGAACACTGCGGCCCCTGCCACGGGGCTGAAACCTGCATAGTACCCTATCCCGATACCGCCGAAGGAAGCATGTGTGATGCCGCCGCTGAGAAAAACGAGCCTTCTCGAAACGATATAGGTACCCGCAATTCCTGCTGTAATACTTGCGAAAAGACAGCCCAGCAGCCCTTTTATTACAAAGTCATATTGAAGAATACTTTCCATAATCATTCGTGCTTCTCCAGAACGGTATGCGGCACTCTGCCGTGAGTCACAAGCTGGATGGGGCAGTCGTAGGCCGACAATTGTTCGTTGGTTATTTCGGGCGAAGGGTGATAATGAAGCTTCCTGTTTACGCAGGCAAAAGACTTTACATACGACGATACCGTACCCACGTCGTGGGAAGCCATCAGTATTGCCATCTTCTTATTGAGTTCCCTTAACCTGAGGTAAAATTCATTCTCAAACGATGTATCCACGAAATTATCGGGTTCATCAAGAAGAAGGAGCCGCGGATTGCCGGCCAGTGCTCTTCCCAGAAAGACTCTCTGAACCTGTCCGCCCGATAGCTCCGAAAGTGTCGCCTTTTCGTAACCCTGCAGCCCGAGTTCACGTATAATATTTTGTGCCCTCTCCTTGTCGGCACGATCCATTCTCCCGTAGAGTTTTTTGTGCATCATCAGCCCCGAAAGTACAATATCCTTAACAACAAGCGGGAAGGCACTGTCCACGTGTGAAACCTGTGGCAGGTAACCGATATTCCTGCGGTCGATAAGTGATTCGTTATACCTGACAGTACCGCTGGTTGGTCTTACTATGCCGAGAATGAGTTTCAGAAGCGTGGTCTTTCCTCCGCCGTTAGGGCCGATTACTCCCATAAAGTCACCCTCCGAAATGGTCAGGCTTATATCTTCAAGGACAGTTCTCTCCCCGTAACCGGCATATACGTTTTTTATTTCCAGAAGCACACTCATGATATTGTACCCTTATTTAACAAGGCTTTTGTAAATCTGTTCAATAATTCCGTTTACATCTCCGAACCAGTCGGCCGAGAGTGTACCAATTACTGCGAGTTCAGCCCCTGTTTCGGCCGCAACCTCCGCTGCATGCCTTCTGTCGAACTCTTTCTGTACAAAGATATAGCGTGCACCCGACGCCTTAATATTATCAATGACCTCCTTCATCATTGCAGGAGAAGGCTCCTTCCCTTCCTTTTCGATCGCAACCTGTTCAAGTCCGTAATCGCGGGCTATATACCCAAGGGTTGGATGGAAAACAAAAATCCTGCTACCCCTGTAGGGTTCCAGCATTGCGGCAGCCTTCCGGTGTATGGATGATATTGAATCCGCCATCTGACTGTAGTTCCTTTCATATTTATCCCTCATGCCGGGATTAAGGGAGCAGAGGAGGTTTTTGACCGATGATGCTATGGTAAGGGCTTCTGAAGGCGCTATCCAGAAATGTGGATCCGCCTCTATGCCGTGCCCGTGTCCTTCATCCCTGATAAGGTTCACCGAATCGGCCAGCCTCAACAGTTTCAGATTCCTGTTTACTGAAAGAAACCTGTCCATCCATGCAATCTCAAAATCGAGTAAGCCGTTGCTTATATAGGCAACAGAATTTCTCAGGTCCGATACTTTTGAAGGTGTGGGTTCATAGAGATGCGGATCACTTCCGGCAGGTACCATGACGTTTACCCTGAAATCGTCACCTGCAATCTTTTCAACAAAAAAGGCAAAGGGAGAAATGCTGACCGTAACAATCTTTTCTTCCTTTCCGGAAGAATCGCCGCTCCTGCACGAAAAAACAGCAATAACGGCAGCCAAAATGAACAATTTCTTCATGAATCCTGTTTTGAAAAGAGTATACAAAGTTAACAGGATGAAGCCTAAAAACTCCGCTTATTGCAAATAAAATAATATAAATTAATTTTGGCTTTAACTAATTACCCGGCAACCCTGATGAAAAATAAGGGAGAAATACTTGCGGAAATCCTGAGGGGGATCGGGAACTGCTATTTCTTCCTGCACAACACGCTTGAACATGATATTGCTGAAAAAATAATGGAGGAAGGCTTTCGTTATGAGAGCCAGCTACCCCATTCAACCGACAGGGTAAACCCTAACGAACCAATAGAGGTTACTTACTTTCTCTTCCAGCGAAAGGAGTACGGAATCTATACCATTATTATCGCCATCCCTAAGGAAACATACGACAGGTACACAAGGCTCTCAAATATTCTCGATATAACCGTTGAGGAGGTTATGAGTACCGAAAAGCCTTACCTCAGCGACAACGATGAATATATTTACCGGATTTCGCCCCGGCATATCCTTGGCTATTTCAATAACCGCACTGCCGAGTTTGTTAAAAATCCCCGATGGGACAGGAATTATGACATCACGGAGGAAAAGAATTTCAAAAAACGCCTCCCCCCGAATATAGTCCGCGGATGACCCACTGTCTTGCCCTGAAACAATTTGGCAACAGACATAAAAAACATAAACTAAACACAAAACATCTTAAAGGCTACGCCTCCAAAATAGCCCCCCTTTGATTCCCCCCAGATGGGGGGATCGCTTGTCCTGAAACAATTTGGCAACAGACATAAAAAACATAAACTAAACACAAAACATCTTAAAGGCTACACCTCCCGCTCTCCATTTGGAGAGGGGGACCGAGGGGGTGAGGCAAAACACGCCGGGGTGAGGCAAAACACGACAGGGTGAGGCAAAACACGACGGGCTGAGGCAAAACGGTGAAAGACACCCCCCTGTTTTGTTAAAAAACCCAAACAACCGTAATTTTCCCGGATTTTTAAGAGGCTGAATGCATTTATAATTTAAATTCACAACGTTTTTTAATCCTAAATCTTAACATGAAAAGCAAAACAGGTATTTATGCACTGGCTTTTCTGGTAATAGCAGCAGCATTTTTTACCAGGGCCGGGGCTCAAACCGTTGACTATAAGTCGATGGTTCAGAGAATCAACAAGCTTGTAGCAGGCTACCCTGCATTGTGCAGCGTTAAATCTATCGGAAAAACCCAGGGAGGAAATGATGTCTGGGTTCTGACCATCGGAAGCAGTAATCCCGACAGCAGACCCGCCATAGCCGTAGCAGGCGGTGTTGACGGCAGTTACGTATTCACAAGGGATATCGTTCTGGGCTTTGCAGAAAACATACTTAAGGATTCGGGAACCGAGGGCATTAAGGATCTTCTGGGCAAAATAACCTTTTATGTCTTTCCCGATGTCAATCCGGATGCCTCTGCTCAGTATTTTGCAGGAATGAAATATGAAAGAACTCTTAACGGCCGGAATGTCGATGATGACAGGGATTTCACCGCAGGCGAGGATCCTTTTGAGGACCTCAACAGGGACGGGCTGATAACACAGATAAGAGTGGAAGACCCGGCCGGAAAATGGACCGAAGGCACCGACGATAAAAGACTTATGACACAGGCCGACCTTGCCAGGATAAAGCAGAAACTTTATACTGTCTACAGCGAAGGAATCGATAATGACAAGGACGGGCTCTTTAACGAGGACGGCCCCGGCGGTGTCGACTTCAATATGAACTTCACCTATAATTATGAAGAATTCGGGAAGGGAGCGGGGCTCCATCCCGTATCCGAAACTGAGAGCAAGGCAGTGGCCGACTTTCTGTTCGACCATTTTAATATATATGCCGTGATAAGTTTCGGGCCACAGGACAACCTGGGACAGCCGCCCTTAAGAGGAGGAGAGAGACCGTCTGCAGGAACCTTTTCCCAGCCGGCCGGACAGCAGCAGGCAAGAATTACCGGCGACCGCAGGCTGACTTCAGTTCTGAGAAGCGACGAAGCAGTCATTAAAATAGTTTCGGACAGATACCGCGAAATAACAGGATTCACGGGAACGCCACCGGCTAAAAACAACCCCGGCAGCTTCTCCGACTGGGCATACTATCACTATGGGAGGTACTGTTTCACCACACCGGGATGGTGGATCAATCCCGACAAGGGAAAAAGCCCTGAGGCTACCCTTCTCAGAATGGCCGATGAAAATAAGGTAACGGGAGTTTTTGTGCCCTGGACTGAAATAAAACATCCCGACTTCCCCGGGAAGAAGGTTGAGGTCGGCGGCATAGCCCCTTTCGCACTGACAATACCGCCGTCGGACCAGGCTGAAGAGATCATTACAAAGAATTACAAATTCATCACTGCCGTGGCCGGAATGCATCCGGAACTTGAGTTTACCGATGTAAGTGTGGAAAATGCAGGCAGCGACCTCTTCCGTATCTCACTGAAAGTGCATAACGCCGGCATCTTCGCAACCTGTGCTGAAGCAGGCGATAACAACATGTTTACGAGAATTATGAGGATCTCTGCCGAACCTGCCAAAGGGCAGACTATCATCAGCGGGCAGAAAGTGCAGAGGATACAGCGCCTCGAAGGCAATTCCACCGCCGAATACAGCTGGCTGGTTTCGGGAAAGGGAAGGTTTACCGTTACTGCGGGAGCACTTAATACAGGGACTATTACAACTTCATTCGACCTAAAGTAACCCAATAAAATTGTCAGAGATGAAAATCATAAAATACTTTTCAGTAGCACTGGCTGTAATACTATTTTCAACCAGCATTTCGCCGGCCCAGCAGGATGCAATGTTTTTCAGGGCTGCCGGCTCTCCCCCAAATCCCAAAGTCCAGGCCTCATGGAACAAATACTACACCAATGCAGGCATTGCAGACCTCTGTTCACGACTGGCGAAAGCATATCCGAACCTGGTTACCATGGAATCAATTGGCAAATCGTACCAGGGCCGGGATATCATTGTGCTAACCGTATCGGATAAAAAAGCGGGCAATCCCGATCTGAAACCCGGGTTCTGGATTGACGGAAACATTCACTCGATCGAGCTCCAGGGAACAGAAATGGCCCTGTACACCGCATGGTACCTTTGCGAAATGTATGCCACCAATAATTTTATAAGGGAACTGCTTGCCGAAAAGACATTTTATATTGCACCAACCATCAATCCTGACGCAAGGGAGTATTTTACATCCGTGGGTGTTCCCCCAAGGTCGGGGCTGGTGCCGAGGGATAATGACCGCGACGGCAAATTTGATGAGGACGGAGCCGACGATATGAACGGCGACGGCGAGATAAGCCAGATGAGAAGAAAAAATCCCGAGGGCAGCTATATCGCCGACCCGAAAGATCCGCGCAGGATGATCAGGGTGGAACCAGGACAGAAAGGTGAATATGAACTGCTCGGACAGGAAGGTATTGATAATGACGGCGACGGCCAGGTAAACGAGGATGGGCCGGGCGGCTACGACGGCAACCGCGACTGGGGTTTCAACTGGGAACCCAATTACATCCAGAGCGGCGCCGACAAGTACCCCTTCACGTTCCCCGAGAACCAGGCAGTAAGGGATTTCGTATCGAAACACAGAAATATAGCCGGCTCACAGTCGTTTCATAACTCGGGCGGAATGATACTCAGAGGGCCATCCGTCCAGGGCGGCGGCGCCGAAGCTTACAGCAGCGCCGACAATGCGGTCATTGAAGCTATAGGACGTACCGGTGAAAAAATAATACCGGGATACAAACTTCTCACAATCTGGAAAGATATGTACACCGTCTGGGGTGGCGAACTCGACTGGATGCACGGCGCAATGGGATGCTTTGTATATTCAAACGAGCTGTGGACCCCCTACCTGATGTTTTACGACACATTAAATACAGACCAGTACGAATTCGACAGACTCCTACTTTTTGAAGATGCCTTCATCCCATGGCAGAAAATAAATCACCCTGTTTACGGGGAAGTCGAAATAGGAGGTTTCAGTAAAAATTACGGACGGCTTCATCCCGGTTTTCTCCTTGAAACAGATGCCCACCGGAATGCAGCTTTCTGTATCTACAACGCATATCAGCTTCCGAAACTCGAGGTGACAAAAGTAGCCGTTAAAAATATAGGTAACGGGCTTAAGGAAGTATCGGCCACCATAGAAAACAAGAGAATGATCCCTACCCATTCGGCCAGCAACCTCAGGTTCAGGATTGATCTTCCCGACTATATCACCCTCGAAGGGGCAGGCACCGTGCTTGCGGGGATGATTGTAAGAAATGAGGACCTTAATATCAACACCGAACAAAAGAAGAACCCTGCAAGACTTGAAATTCAGAATATACCCGGCTACCTGAGCGGAGGATCCGGAGGCGGACAGGGAGGACGCGGTGGAATGTCGGGGGGTGGCACCGGCAACGTGGTAAAAGTAAAATGGATTGTAAAAGGCGGTGATAAATTTACCGTTCGCGTCGAGAGCGTGAAAGGCGGTCAGGCTTCGGCACAGTCGCAGTAGAAGGAAATCGGGAAAAACCAAAGGGTCACAGCAGCGCTCTGCCGCGTGTGACCCTCTTTTCTCGAATGAAATGAAAACCTAAAAAGTCTGAAGCGATATCCTGAAATATCCGGTCGCTTTCGATGTTTCAATTTTAAAGATCCACTCTCCCACCTTGTCGGTGTTCTCATTTTCGCTTACGGTAAAAGATTTCCTCCAGTTAAGATTACCGGATTCATCAATTAATACATCAGAATAGGTCTTTCCCCCCGGCATAAGTATCTTCACTCTTATCTCTCCCGTCTTGCAGTCGCCGCTTATGCTCATCATAACATTCTTAACCGTTTTATCCACGTCGAACGAGAACTGCCTTGAAAAGGATGATTCCTTGACTGTTTTGGAAAAGTCGAGGGATGTTCTTTCCGAATCGCCGCTGCCTGTCCAGTATCCGAAGCCCTGGAAATTCATACCGGGAGTTACGACGAAAGGATCGGAGCCGTCGCGCGAAATATAAACGGAACCGCCTCTTCCCCTTCTTGAGGGATCGTTGGGATCGCGGCTGCCAGCCGCACGTTCAGCCTCCTGGTTATATATTTTCGAGAGCTCTCCGGCCTGCTCCTGCAGTATCTTTGCCTGCTCTGTCATGGTTTTCTTCTGCTCCTCAATGGCCTGCTGAAGCTTAAGCTCCTTCTCCCTGGCCTCCTGCGTTTTCTCCTGGCCCAGAACCGGGATTGCCGTGAAAAATACCAGCCCCGCGGTTATCATAACCATATTTAAAATCCTTGCTTTCATGACTACCTCCTTTGCATTACTGGTTTACGATGTAAAAATAAAACCGTTTTAACCTTGTTTCTGTTAATCAAGAGTTAATGTCGGGTTAATACCGCAATACAAATGCAAGGTTAAGGAAAATTAAGTATTTTTATCTCCGGATTTATCTCTATGAGCAAAAAGAACTCAATACTAATCCCGGGGATTGCGGCAATACTGATCCTGGTAGCTGTGCAGGTATATGTCATTAAGGACCTCTGGGTCGACAAGGATATCCTTTTTGACCTTAAATACAAGATCCTTTCACAGGAGGCCATGGACCAGCTTAACCGGCTGAGCAGAACCGACGGATTTGAGAACGCCCTTGTCGTTCTTAACAATTACGCAAAAGAGACGCTGACAGACGAGCTGGGCAGGATAAAGAGCGAGGAGGAACTAAGGAAACTAAAGGAGGAAGCCCTGCAGGGCGCCTATAAAATTCTTAATGAGCTTGAAAACCTGAGCCCTTATCTGAAGGGGTATTTTAAAAGACAGGGTTCCGAAGGCGACTTTTCAAGGAATATTGAAATCAATTATCTCCAGTTCCTCGACTTCGACAATAAACTGGAGATATACGCAAACCCCGCAATTTTCAGGTCTCCCAATGCGCAGAATGACACACTGAAAGGTAAACCGAAATCAAAAATACTTGTTAACAGGTTCTTCAGGGAGGACAACTATTACAGAATAAGCTTTGATTTCTACATCGATTTCTCGGGAAAGCAGAAGATGGTATTCAGGGATATGGCAATTTATCTCGCAATGAGCATCTTCAGCATCCTGGTTGTTGTTACCATCCTTATCGTCACTTTCCGTAACCTCATGGAGGAGAAGCGCCTTTCAAATCTCAAAACCGACTTTATCAACAATATGACCCACGAGATCAAGACGCCTCTTTCAACAATAACAGTTGCCGGAAAGACTCTTGAGATTGAAAGGATCCGCAGCGACGAAAACAAAATTCTTGAAACGGCCAGGCTTATAGGTAAACAGAGCGTGCATCTTAACCAGCTTATCAACCTGATACTTGAAATCAGCATGTGGGAAAGAACACAGTTTCAGCTCGATAAGAAAGAGGTGGATATAGGTGAGCTGATGCATGATATTGTTGACAGCTTCAGAACGGGTAACAACAGGGTTGTGATACAGGAAGACTACAGCTTCAGAGGTCAGAAAATACGACTGGATGTCGTTTACTTCACGACAATGATCAACAACCTGCTTTCGAATGCGGTAAAATATTCCGACAAAGATCCGGTGATCAGGGTTGAAGGCCGCGAAAACCGTGAAGGTATTGTTATTTCTATAACAGATAATGGAATAGGCATAGGAAAACAGGACCTTAAACACGTTTTTGACAAATTCTACCGTGTGAGCCAGGGAAACATTCATAAAACCAAAGGCCTGGGACTTGGTCTTTATTACGTGAAGAGAATAGCCGAAGCTCACGGAGGGAGTGTGACAGTTGAAAGCAAGCCCGGAGAGGGCAGTACCTTTACCATTACATTACCGAAATAGTTAAAATACAGAGATATGAGAGTACTTATAGCAGAGGATGACAGGGATTTCGGGAATATTCTTGCCCAGTATGTCACCATCAGCGGATTTGACGTAACTCTGGCCCGCGACGGGAAGGAGGCGTGGGAAGAGTTTAACAGGGAAAGACCCGATATTTGCGTGCTCGATGTAATGATGCCAGAAATGGACGGCTTCACCCTTGCCGGGAAAATCAAACAGGCCGTTCCCGAGATGCCGTTTATTTTTCTCACCGCAAGAAGCCTCAAGGAAGATATTGTAAAGGGGCTAAGGCTCGGGGCCGATGACTATATTACCAAACCCTTCGACCCGGAAGTCCTGATACTCAGGATAAACAACATCCTGAAAAGAGCCTATTCGACGGTAAATGATGAATACCACATTTCAAAGTCAGTTCTAAGGTTTAACACTCTTGAACTTATCTCGGGCAAAAACAAGGAGAAACTGACACTTAAGGAGGCCCAGCTTCTTAGGTATTTCATCCTTAACAAAAACAAAATCCTCACGCGTGAGGATATCCTCACGGAGATATGGGGAGAGGATGATTATTTTCTGGGCAGGAGCATGGATGTGTTCATCAGCCGGCTCAGGAAATACCTTTCGGATGACAAGGGTATCGACCTGCGCACCGTAAGGGGAACAGGTTTTATACTTGAGGAATTAAAGGAAGATGAGAGCCCGCAGGGCTAAAATCCTTCCAACTTCCGTAAAAAAAGTCTCAGACTTACTCTCCTTTTCACCGGTGCCGGGGGAGTAATGGGAGGGAATAAAAAAAGCAGGAACTATCCCGGGCTGAGTGTTCAGACCCGGGATAATGTCAGATCCTGCTTATAAAACCTGCTGTTATTTCGTACTGCCCAGTATTTCCTTCACCTTATTGTAAAGGTTATCACCCCTTAGGTTACGGGCAATAATTACTCCGTTCTCATCGAGGAGGAAGTTGGCGGGAATGGCATTAACCGCATATAACTTTGCTGCCTCGCAATCCCAATACTTAAGGTCGGAAACATGTGTCCAGGTAAGTTTGTCATCCTTTATGGCCTGAACCCATTTATCCTTTGCATCCGGTCTGTCGAGCGACACGCCGAAAACATCAAATCCCTTTTTATTAAATTCCGTCCACACCTTAACCACATTCGGGTTTTCCTGTCTGCAGGGGCCGCACCACGAAGCCCAGAAATCTACCAGAAGGAGTTTCGACTGCCCTACTTTCGACCAGAGGGAAATTGGTTTATCGTCGGGGCTGTTAAGGGTAAAATCAGAAGCCTTTTGTCCGACAGCCACCTTCTTCATGGCTTCAACTCTCGTCTCAAGGTCCTTTACCATCTGTATTTTTCTCACAGTGGTGTCCATTGCATTTATGTAAGATTCGATCTCATCAGCCTCAAGATAGTAGCTTATGCTGCGGAGAACCGATGGCGCGACAAAGGATGACGGGTTGTTTTTTATAAAGTCTTTCTGAACTTCAGTCATCCTGTTCTCAACCTCATCCATCTGTTTTTCGAGGCCGGCGGCTTCTTCCTTGTTGCCATCCTCAGATGCCTTCCTGTATTTTGCATAGAGTTCCGAATATTCCGAATTCAGTTTACCTAGCGATTCCTGGAGAGATTTGTATTCGTCCTGCGTTTTCGATCCGGTTATTACCGCTTTGGAGAGCGAATCGATATGCCCTGAAATTGTTATTTCGGCGTTCTCGAGATAGAATGAGACACCTTTACGGAGATCCCTGGCGAGAAGAGTAACCATCTCGGGAAATTCAATTGCTCCGCCCTTCATCTCGAATTTACCTTTGAGAAGCATTGCCGAATCGAGAGTAACAATCTGTCCTGATACTCTCTTTTGCAGTACAAACTGTACCGAATCGTCTGCACCGGAAATAATACCGGTTACCTTATATGAAGGTTTTTTGGTCTGGCATGCCACCATAACAGCGGCACAGGTAATCAATAATAGGATTCTTTTCATTTTAACGGTTTTATTTTGGTTCAAAAATAATTATTTAACCGGAACTCAGCTATTTATCCAGAAATTTATTAAGAAGTATGAATGCTCCTTTGTAAGAGGTTATCTCTCCCTCACGGAGTTGTTTTTCCACCAGGGGTTTAATTTCTGCCACTCTTCTGTCATTGTAGAATGACTCCCTGAGGTAGTTTTCGATAAAATCATTCATCCTCTGAACGTTCTGTTCCTTTCTTTTTTCAAGGAAGTAACCTGATTCTTTTGTGCGTCTGACATAATCCTCGATTAAGCTCCAAATTTCACCGATTCCATCCCCGTATTTTGAGGAGCAGGTAACCACCCGGGTAGGGATGCCGGATGGGGGTCCGGGGAAGAAATGAACGGCGTTCCTGAATTCTGAAGCTGTCCGTTCCGCCCTTAATCTGTTATCTCCGTCGGCTTTGTTGATTGCCACCAGGTCGGCGATTTCCATAATACCCCTTTTGATGCCCTGCAGCTCATCGCCTGCGCCGGCCACCATAAGCAGAATAAAAAAATCGACCATCGTGGCGACGGCTGTCTCCGACTGACCTACGCCCACCGTTTCGACGAGGATAATATCAAAACCGGCTGCTTCGCAAAGAATAATTGTTTCACGGGTTTTACGGGCCACCCCTCCCAGTGTTCCTGCCGAAGGTGAGGGTCTAATGAAGGCTCCGGGGTTCGTACTCAGCCTCTCCATCCGGGTCTTATCGCCAAGTATGCTTCCGCCGGTGGTTACGCTGCTCGGATCTATGGCCAGCACAGCCACCTTGTGTCCGGCTTCGGTAAGCATAGTGCCAAACGCTTCAATGAATGTGCTTTTTCCTGCACCCGGGATGCCTGATATGCCTATCCGGAGCGATTTGTTACCGAACGGAAGGCATTTCTCTACCACATCCTGAGCGAGGTCGAAGTGTTTAGGATTGTTTGATTCGATAAGAGTAATTGCCTGTCCCAGGACAGCCCTGTCGCCCTGTGTAATACCTTTAAGATAAGATGCCGCACAAAGCTTTCTACCGCTTTTCTGCTTAATCTTTTTGTCTATATCTGGATTTACAGCAGGCGGCTGGCTTACTCCATCCCTTACAATAAGAGAACCTGCGGGTTTTTCTTTTTCCGGCATCTGCCCTGTTTGTTCGCGGAAAGGCAAATAAAATCCTATTGTGCCTTCACGTTGGCATTAAGCATAAGTACAACCTCCGAGTTTGACGGATCGTTGGTATATACATAAATGGCTTTTGTGACCCTGCCCTTGTATGTGCCAGAATTGAAACTGGCTTTTATGGAACCAGATTCCCCGGGCTTTATCACATTGGAACTCTGGTTTATTGCAGTGCAACCGCAGGTCGACCTTACATTTCTGATAATAAGGTCGCTCTTGCCGGCATTGGTAAATGTGAAAACAAAATCCTTTGTGGTCGACGGGTTCATATCACCAAGGTCGACAGTGGCCGAAGCAATTTTAAATACCGGTGCATTGGCAAGCTCCTCCCTGGTAAGGTGTGAAAAATCCTCCGTCAGGTTGGCCGAAACATAAAGCCACATATTTTCCTGCGGAACTCCGTTTAGTTTTACTCTTGCAATATCTGTTACGGTGCCGTAGTTTCCGTTCTTTGTGGCGTCGTAGGTTCCTTCAATAACCCCTTTCTGCCCGGGTTTGAGCACTTCCGGAACGGCCTTCAGCTGGATATGAGCCGGTGTAGGATCAAACTCGATTTTGACGTTTTCCTTTGAAGTATTGATGACAGGCATCACCTTAATCTTTTTCTCGGTCTTCTTAATGGTTGTGAAAGCCAGGTGGTTGCTTTCAAATCTCACCTGCCCTACCTGCCATGTATACATCTCCTCAATGGTTCTCTCCCTTTCCTTTACCTCACCCTTAATGACAAGCACAACAGTCTCAGGTTTGGCATTGGTGTAAACAGTAAGAGTCTTATTAAAAGGCCCCGGCCTTCCTGCAGGATCATATACGGCAGTAATCACTCCCTTGCCGTTGGGACTGATGGGTGTTTTTGTCCAGGTCGGAGTTGTGCAGCCGCATGAGGCAACTATGTTCTGTATCACCAGCGGTGCATTTCCTGTATTGGTAACCTCAAAATTAAATGACTGCCTTCCGTCTTCCTCCCTGAAGGTGCCAAAATCGTGCTCATATTTTGAAACCTGCACCTTCGGCTGGGCTAAAAGAGCCGCACCCAGGAATACAAAAAAAACAAATACCAAAGACCTTTTCATAACTGAATTATATTTTGATTTGTCATTATATCAATATAACTGCTGAAACCCTTTTTTTGTTGCATGATTATACTGCAAATTCCGGGCCTTAACCGGCGAACAAAGTTAACAAACTTTACAATGTAATTAAAATCAAACCAGGATAATTATTAGCTTTGCCTTTGACGTTTTGGAACAGAATTTGCTTCATTTGACTCAAATACATACAGGTAATCTGATGCACAAAGCCCCTGGCAGAAGGCTGCTGGCTACACTTATTGCAGTAATTCTTACTCTGTCTTCCAAAGGTCAGTTTTACAACGGCCTTCAGATGTCGTTTGGCAAGAACAGGGTACAGTATTACGACTATTACTGGTCGTTCTACCGTTTCGAAAACATCGACTGCTATTTCAAGGAGGAAGGCCGCGAACTGGCTAAATTCACCGCCGATTACGGGATTAAAAAACTGGAGGAGATAGAAAACTTTTTTGACTATTCACTCGATAAAAGACTAATCTTTATTATTTACAACAAACAGGCAGAATATAAACAATCAAATGCAGGCCTGGTTACCTTCTCGGAAGATGATTACAACCTTGGCGGTTACAGCAGGATTATAAAAAACAAGGTACTGCTCTATTATGAGGGCACAAGGGTTGCCTATGAAAAGCAAATAGCTTCATCCGTTGCCGAAGTAATAATCAATGAAATGATTGCGGGTGCCGATCTGAAAGACCGGACAAACAGTTCGCAATCGTTTAATATTCCCGACTGGTACCTGAAAGGCCTCGTTAACTATGTGGCCTTCGGATGGGATTATGAAACCGAAAACAGGGTGAAGGACGGCTTCAGAAGCGGCAAATACAAAAACATCAACCATCTTCAGTACGAGGACGCAATTTATGCCGGACAATCTTTCTGGAGATTCCTGGGGAACAGGTACGGCGATGCTCTCATACCTTCAATCATTTATCTCACAAAGATTTACAAGAATATAAATGATGGCTTTCTTTATGTCACGGGAGAGAAGCTGAGCAGCCTGCTTAAAGAGTGGCAGGAGTATTACAGGGAGGAATACTCATCCGACAAGGGGAATCCTCCGCTTAACGAGGATAAGCTCAGACGCTCAAAGAAAGAACAGATATTTCAGCAGGTAAAGATCAGTCCGGACCAGAAAAACATTGCATGGGTTACCAACGACTGGGGAAGAAAACGGATATGGGTCTATAACCGGCAAACCGGTAAAACAAGGATTGTTTTCAGGGCAGAACCCAGGTACGAACACAAGACCGACAATACCTACCCTGTAATAGCATGGCATCCAAACAGCAACATTCTGACATTCATCAACGAGGAAAAGTCACTTCTTAAAATATATTTCCACAGGGTGCCGGAGAGAACCACCGAAAGCAGGCTCTTCCTCTACCTCGACAAAGTGCTTGACTTCTCATATTCCCCCGACGGCACACAGCTGATACTATCAGGCGTAAGGCAGGGATTCACCGACTTATATCTCCACACGATTGCTTCAGGAACGAATGAACAGATAACCATGGATGCGGCCGACGACATTAATCCATCCTTCCTGAAGGGGTCGCCCGATGAAATAATCTTCTCATCAAACCGGCTCGGAGATACCCTCACAAACAGGGCAGACCCGTTTGAAAGAACAGGTCTCACCTTCGACCTCTTCACCTACAACATCCGGAACCGCGGGAACCTTCTTACACGCCTCACCGAAGGCAGATACACAGACAGGTACCAGCCGGTTAGCACCGGGAAACGGGAGATTGCTTATCTCGGAAACGGCAACGGAGTGATAAACCGTTATACCGCTGTATTCGACAGTACTATAAGCTATATTGACACAACCACGCATTACAGATATTTCATAAGTTCACTTCCTGTCACCGACTATGACCGGAACATCAGCTATCACGACGTTACGGCCAACTCTGATTCGTACGGGGAGATAATTTACAGCAAAGGCCGTAACTATGCCAGAAAAGGTAAAATTGAACCGGCGCTGAGGGTGAAAGGGCAGGAACTTCCGCAAACCCGGTTCAGGAAAGAACAGACCAGGCTTCTGCATAAGGCCGACAGCATCGAACAACTCAGACAATGGCTCCTCGTCGAGGACAGGAAAAGAAGAGATACGCTGAAAAAACCTCTGTATGAGTATTATGCGAAAGACGAACCTATTGACATAAACCACTACATCTTTGAAAAAGAGAAACAGAATTATTACGAACAGCTCTGGAGAAAAGATTATATGAATATCGATCTCGGGACAGATACACTCAAACTTCCCCTGATCAGAATCTACCAGACGTCATTCTACAATAACTATCTTGCCGGCCAGGTCGACTTCAATTTTCTCAATAACTCATATCAGCCGTATAACGGAGGCGCTCCTTACTTCAATCCCGGAGCCAACCTTTTCACACGCATAGGAATTCTCGACCTTTTCGAGGATTATAAACTCACCGGCGGGTTCAGGTTCGCTGGTAACTTCGACAGCAACGAATACCTTCTGAGCCTCGAGAATCTCAAGGGAAAGTTCGACAAACAGATCACATACCACCGTATGACCTTTAACTCGTCGAATGACACCGCATATTTCAAGATACACAGCGATAATCTCTACCTGACTCTCACAAAAGCATTCTCGCCGGTCCTCGCCCTGAAAGGAACAACCTCATACAGGTTCGACAAATATGTTTTCCTGTCAACCGACGTGCAGACCCTCTCTTCAAGGGATATTTCAAGGCATTGGGTTGGTCTGAAGGGCGAACTGATCTACGATAATACAAGGAAGTTAAATATCAACATTTACAGCGGCACCCGTTTTAAAATCTTCGGAGAATACTACAAGGAGATCAGCAGGAAGTTATCTGATATGATCGTTCTGGGAGCCGATTTCAGGTACTATCTCAGGATTCACCGCGAGCTCATCTGGGCCAACAGATTTGCTGCAAGCACTTCGTACGGACCGACAAAACTCATTTATTACCTCGGCGGAGTGGATAACTGGATGGGTTACATTTTCAATAAAATCCCTATGTTCGACCAGTCGCTGGGGGTCAACCCATATCATAACTACGGGTTCCAGGCCCTGGCCACAAATATGCGCGGCTTCAGCCAGAACATACGCAACGGCAACAGCTTTGCCCTTATCAACAGTGAAATAAGATGGCCCTTCGTCAGGTACTTCGCAGGCCACCCCCTCAGGTCAAACTTCCTGAACAGTCTTCAGGTTGTGGGATTCGGAGATGTAGGAACGGCATGGTCGGGAAAAACACCGTGGTCGGGCGAGAACTCCTACGACCGTGATATTATTGTAAACGGACCCGTAACGGTATACCTCGACACCAACAGGCAACCAATAGTGGCAGGCGTGGGAGGAGGCCTCAGGGCACAGCTGCTCGGCTATTTTGTAAGGGGCGACTTCGCCTGGGGAATCGAGAACGGCTATATCCTGCCGATGGTGTTCTACCTCTCATTCAGTCTTGATTTCTGATCTGTAAGAAAAAATCTTCTGCCCTTCGCCATCCGGAGCAGCCCGGTCCGCTGACCGGAAAATTTCTGCCGTTACGGTCTTCGGGCAGGTAAATTCAGTTTAAAGGGCCGCCATTTATGATTTTCAGCACACATGACAAAATTCATTTCACAATTAAAAAAGAATAAATTACCTTTGGGAACTGATTAGTACGAACTAAATTAATAAAAGTCATGGCTTACAAAATCAATGAAGATTGCACCGCCTGCGGAACATGTATCGATGAATGCCCCGTTGAGGCCATCTCGGAAGGCGATATTTATAAAATCGACCCCGATGTTTGCACCGACTGCGGAGCCTGTGCAGACGTATGCCCTGTAGAGGCAATCCATCCCGCATAGGTTGAAGTGCAATAATCAAAAAAAAGCAAAAAAGGCCCTAGCCGGCCTTTTTTGCTTTTCAGCCTTTATGATACAGCAATATGTACCTTTCAAATATCCCGTAAACTGATGAGGCGCTCCAGGCAGGAAATAACAGACAGGAAAATTATTGAAGAAATACTCTCCGGATCCGAAATATGCAGGCTGGGTTTTATTGACGGACACAGGGCATATGTTCTGCCGTTCAATTACGGATATCACGATAACTGTATTTACATACATTGTGCGCACGAGGGAAAGAAAATGGATCTTTTACGTAAAAACAACGAGGTCTGTTTCGAAATTGAGCATACCGTTAAGATGGTTAAAGATTCCAGGGCGTGCGGGTGGGAAACCACTTTCAGATCGGTGGTAGGCTACGGTATTGCCGAAATAGTGACCGATCCCGGCTTAAAAAGGTCAGCACTTGATGTTCTCATGAGGCACAACGGAGCCGGTGACGAGACAGACCTTGATTATCCTCCGGAAAAGATTGACCTGGTTACAATTCTTAAAATCAGAATAACCGAAGTTACCGGAAAGCAGTCGCGCAACTGGCCTGGAAAGGACTAAACGCCGGGGCTGTACCTTGCCCCGGAAAGTATGACCTGCGTATCACGCTCTTTCATAAGGTCTTCGGGGGTAACTCCCCTGTTATTCTTCATGTACGACTCAACAATCCTGAAACCTATCCATACAGCCGCCCTCCCGGGTGATTCCCTGGTAAAATATGTTGTAAACGGAGCCTCGCCGGTAAGTTTCTTTCTGGTAAGCTGATCCGAACTGAACAAAAGATTGTTCTCAATCATATACTGCCACATCATGCCCTCATTCTTTTTGCAGAATGATAACTGCTCCGGGGTGAATCCAAAGATTAACTCATCTTTAAGGTCGGGCAGCATGCATTTCTTAAGGTACAGGAGTTTGCCTTCATGAATTATCTCCGAGAGAACATTATCAGGATCGTAACCTGCAGATGCGTAATCCCATTCCGAAGCAATCCATGCATAAACGGCATCAGGCACAATGTATTCACGCGACATTTTTACCACCTGGTAATTATAGAGGCCCAGCATCGAGTAATACCTGCACTCTTTCCCCAGGTACCGGTCAAGCCCTATCCCCAGAACCGAATCGCCCACAATGATGCTGTTGTTAAATCCTGTTATGCATGTATATATCTCAGGAACCACACTCCCGGGAAAGTAATAGAGGTAATGCCTGAAAGCTTCGGTCAACCCCTTCTCGATGTCACTTAAATCATCAAATTTATTCTGAACCGCTCCGTAAACCTCATTGTTAAGCTTGTCGGTGCAAAATCTTAACAGTCCTTCTTTCCAGAGAGAATCTTCCACTTCACCTATGTTGATTACATAGCTGAAATACTGAAGAAACTTTCCGTATTTACCGGCAAGAGCCTTTGCTGTCATGGGTATTGAGGCCGGATCGGCCGAAAAAAGATCATTTTCAAGCCTGGCTGCCCTGATATCAACTTTTATACCTGAAACATTTGCATGGTAATGATCCCTGCATGCAGTAACTGCAGCAAGAAACAACAGAATAACAATGAAGACGTTAATATTATTTCTCATAATGCCGGTGAAATCTTCCGCTAAATTAATACATCATAACAGAATGCCAAGCCGGTAACTTTCCACAATATCTTCCCGCTTTATTTGTTATTTTTACGGCGGTTTGTACGCGAAGGACGTTTATTAAAAGTGCTTCCGGTATAAACCGCATAGCAGTAAACAATTAACCGGAAAATGCCATTAATGAAAAAAAGAAAAATCTTTGGAATCACTGCATTTCTGATCGCAGGGCTGCTGGTCACTTCCTCAGTTTTCCCGCAGGAAATAAGGTTCGGTATCTTCGCCGACCCTGTTATAGGCTGGTTTTCATCCGACACGCGCGAAACCAGTAACGAGGGTGCAAGACCGGGATTTAATTTCGGAATCACATTCAACAGGTACTTTGCAAAAAACTATTCCTTTTCCTCGGGCATAAGCATTCTCAATGCCGGCGGAAGGCTTGTAACATCCGATACAATTACGATGTATTTCAACAACTTCAATACCGAAGTGCCGGCCGGCAAAAGTGTGGTTTATAAAATCCAGTATATAAATGTGCCTCTGGGTCTGAAGTTTGAATCGAACCAGATTGGCTATGTAACATTTTTCTCAGATGTCGGCCTCGACCCGAAGGTGGTCATTGGCGGGAAGGTTGACATCCCTTCCGCCTCCGTGGAGGGAGAAACAGCCATTAAGGAACTCAACAGGATGAACCTCGGTTATCATATTGCTGCCGGTATATCATATTCGCTTGGCGGAACGACAGAGATAGTGCTGGGGCTGGGATTTGAGCAGAACTTTATTGATATTACCAGGGATATTCTGCCCCAGCCGCAGGATAAGATTTCACATAATTTGCTTAAATTCAGGCTCGGTATAAATTTCTGACCTGCAGGAAATGAGGATAACTTTAGCACAGCTTAATTACCGTGTCGGCGATTTTGAGGGTAACCTGTCCCTGATAAAGAGAGCTGTGTCGAAAGCCAGGGGCGAAGGATCGGACCTTGTGATTTTTTCGGAGCTTTGCATAACCGGGTACCCGCCGCTCGATCTTCTTGAAAATATCAATTTCCTGAAGAAAGCCGACAGGACTCTGCATAATATCGCAGAAGAGTGCCGCGGCATTGCCGCCGTAGTCGGTGCTCCCGTAATAAACACCAGCCCCGAAGGAAAGAAACTGTTCAATGCGGCAATGGTGCTGAGCGAGGGAAGAATAATCTTCACCGCCCGAAAGGCACTCCTCCCTACTTACGATATTTTCGATGAATACAGGTATTTCGAACCGGGAAGGGAGTTCGGAATATTTGAATTCAAAAACAAAAAGATTGCGATTACCATTTGCGAAGACCTCTGGGATGAACAGCCGGATGAAAATTATTTCGGGAAATCAAGACTCTACACGGTATCTCCTGCCGACGAACTGGCCGGGCTTAAACCCGATCTTATCATTAACATATCCGCCTCACCCTTTTCATATACCCGTATTAGGGTAAGGCAGGATATTTTCAGGGGAAAAGCCTTAAAGCACGGCATCCCGGTGGTGATGGTTAACCAGACAGGTGCAAATACCGAACTGATTTTCGACGGAGGATCAATGGCTGTGAAAAAGGACGGCACAATACTGCACCAATTGCCATTTTTTGAAGAATCGGTTTTCACTTTTGACCTTGATGAATTAGCGTCCGGCAACGGAAGCAGGGAAACATCCGTTCCCGGTCATACAGAACTTATTTATAAGGCATTATTGACGGGGATCAGGGATTACTTCGGAAAATCGGGTTTTAAAAAGGCAGTGCTCGGTCTTTCGGGAGGCATAGACTCGGCTGTAGTTCTGTGCCTTGCCGCAGAGGCACTGGGAAACGAAAATGTAACGGCACTCATGCTGCCGTCGAGATACTCCTCGAAAGAATCAGTTGAGGATGCAGTCATACTTGCAAACAACATCGGGGTAAAGTACAGCATTATCAGCATAGAAGAGCCTTTTAAAGCCTTTGAAGAGATACTTAAACCCGCTTTCAGCGGTCGGCAGGCCGATGTTACAGAGGAAAACATACAGGCACGCATCAGAGCTGTTATTCTGATGGCATGGTCGAACAAATTCGGAAATATTCTTTTAAACACCTCAAATAAAAGCGAGGCTGCAGTGGGTTACGGCACTCTTTACGGCGATATGGCCGGAGGACTCTCGGTTATCGGCGACGTATACAAAACAGATGTATACAGGATTGCCGCCTTTATCAACAGAGACAAGGAAATCATACCTCAGCAGATTATCACCAAGGCTCCTTCTGCCGAGCTCAGGCCCGGTCAGTTCGACACTGACTCCCTTCCGCCCTATTCAGTTCTTGATGAAGTGCTGTTCCGGTATATTGAACAGAATAAACCCGCCGACGCAATAATTTCGGAAGGCTTTGAGAAAGAGACTGTTGAAAAAATAGTATCTATGATCAACTCAAACGAGTACAAAAGATACCAGGCTCCTCCCATACTGAGAATCTCATCCAAAGCATTCGGAGCAGGAAGGCGCATGCCCCTTGTTGCACGCTTCTGACTAATGCAATATTCTGTTTAACAACGCGTTAAAAAATGTTAATTCTTTATTTGTAATCAATGTATTGCTATTTTTGAAATGTTTTTCAGCATAAAATGCAATACGGCGACAATTACATATCCGGGTGTCTTGATGGGCCTGGTTCATTATTCAGAAATCTTGACAGGGAAGACAGGAAGCTGCTGGAAGAGAACCATACCGTTTCACAATACAATAAGGGAGACTACCTGCTCAGGGAAGGCGACAGGCCTTCGGAGCTTATCTGCCTGGCATCGGGTAAAGTGAAAATCATCAAAAAAGGCATTGGAGGAAGGGATCAGGTTCTTTCCCTTATAGCCCCGCAGGGGCTTATCGGCTACCGGGCTCTCTTCTCCGACACACCTTATTGCGCATCGGCCGTAGCCATCGAAGAATCGGTTGCATGCTCTTTCGCGAAAGAGGCAGTCTTCGACATCACGCGAAGAAACCCCGACCTGGCCCTCAGAATGATGAAAATCTTCGCGGAGGATCTTAAGTTCATAAAGCATCGCACAGTCTCCCTTACACAGAAACACATACGGGGACGTCTGGCAGAGTCTCTTCTTTTCCTGAGGGATATATACGGCTACATGCCCGACGGAAAAACACTGAATGTTTACCTGCCGCGTGAAGATCTGGCAAGCTTTTCGAACATGACAACATCCAATGCCATCCGCACCCTGTCAAATCTTGCTGCAGAAGAGGTAATTGCCCTCGACAGAAAAAAAATTGTCATACTCGATATCAGGAGGCTTGAAAAGATAAGCACTCTGGGTTAATTCATTCACTGCTGAAGATTCTTTTTACCCTGTGCGGTATCGACGTAAGAATTTCATAAGGTATCCTTCCTGTTGCGGCAGCGACATTGTCGATTGTAATATTCCCGCCAAAGATCTCCGCCTCATCACCCTCTTTTGCTTCAATACCTGTAATATCGGCCATGCTCAGGTCCATGCATATCGTACCAGCAAAAGGCGCATACCTGTTGTTGATGAATACCCCGCCTTTACCGTTACCTGAGCGCCTGTCAATTCCATCGGCATAACCGGCAGGCAGTATTGCTATTCTCCTCTCCCTTTCCGATATGTCGCTGCACCCGTAGCCAACGGGCTGCCCTGCCGGGACTGTTTTGATCTGCAGTATTCTTGTAATATACCTGAGAGCCTGCCTGAATCCATAACCGGTTGTGCTTTCTATGCCATAAAGTCCTATGCCCGGGCGCACCATTTCGAACTGGTACTCCGGAAACCGCATAATTCCCTGCGTGTTAAGAAGGTGTCTGATGAAATTATAACCGGCTACAGCCCTGATCCTTTCCGAAACCTCTTTGAAGGTGTCTGCCTGACTTCGGGTGAAAGAATCATGTTCCGGGTTTTCTGCAGAGGACAGGTGGGAAAATACGGAAGCGATCCTGACCTGGCCGGAAGCAACTATTTCCTTCGCGAGGTTCTCCGCCTCCCCTGGCATGAAGCCAAGCCTGTGCATTCCGGTATCAATTTTTATATGCACGGGGTATCCTGTAAGTCCGTGTCTGGCAGCGGCAGAGATAAAATTTCTCAGAAGCGGAAAACTGTAAATCTCCGGTTCAAGGTTATAACGTATCATCAGGTCGAAGGCTCCCGGTTCGGGGTTCATGACCACAACCGGCAGGGTGACGCCGTTTTCCCTGAGATCGGCTCCTTCGTCAGCATTGGCCACAGCAAGATAATCGACCCTGTGATACTCAAGTGTCTGCGCAATACCTGCCGCCCCTGCTCCGTAGGCGAAAGCCTTTACCATCGCCATTATTTTAACCGACGGGTTCAGGTGTTTCCGGATCTCCGTAAGGTTATGCGCTATGGCATTGAGGTTAATCTCAAGGAGAGTCTGGTGTATCTTCTCAACCAGCAGGTTGCTTATCCTTTCGAATTCAAACTTTCTTGCGCCTTTCAAAAGAATAACCTCGTTGCTGAATGTTTCTTTGCCTAGTGCCGCACAGAATAACGGAGTAGATTCATAGAATGTGCTTCCCGGGGGGAAGAACCTGCAGGCGGCCGACAAACCCGGTCCGATGCCGATGAACCTGCTGATATTCATAGAACTGACCAGCCTGGCCACTTCACTGTATAACTCCTCTTCATCTCTTCCCGACTGAAGAATATCGGACATTATCAGAACCGGGTTCCTGCCGTTATACGATTTCAGGTGTTCAAGGGCCATCCTCAGTGAACCGGGATCGGAGTTGTAATAATCCTCGATAAGAAGGCACCCGTTTATGCCCGACTTTATTTCCATCCTCATGGCTACGGGAGAAAGTCTGGGCATAGCTCCGGCAATCACATCACTCTCTATTCCTGTTGCCAGCGCTGCTGTTATTACTGTAGCCGCGTTGGCCACCGACGCCTTGTCGGTGAAGGGGATGAAGGTCTTAAACGATATATTTCCGTATTTTACCTTAAGGTAAGTCCTGCCCTCCCCGCTTCCCTCGGCTTTAATATTTACCGTGGCATCACTGTCGCCCAGCGACCAGGAAAAAAGCTTTTTTGAGGAAAGCGATTTGTTGCCGTATATGAGCTCTTTCACCAACTCATGGTCGCTGCAGAAAACAATTTCGCGGCAGGATGAAAAGAGTTTCAGCTTTTCGGATGCCTTCTCGCGGTCGTTCCTGAAATTCTCGGCATGGGCATCACCGATATTGGTAATAATTCCTGTTTCGGGATTAATTATTTTCTGAAGCTTTTCCATCTCTCCCGGCATTGAAATACCCGCTTCGATTATGCCTGCAGAATATCTGTTATCCAGTTTCCATACCGAAAGCGGTACTCCAATCTGCGAGTTATAACTTCTCGGGCTTCTTATCACGGGCCATACCCTTCCGGCCACATCTGCCAGCCACTCTTTCACCACGGTCTTCCCTGCGCTTCCGGTTACGGCGATAACCCGGCCTTTAAACCGTTCGCGTTTTGCAGCTGCCAGACGCTGCATGGCTTCTATGGTATCCTTCACAAGAATAAATGCGGCACCGGGAAAGGATTCAGGAACAAGCGGTTTTTCGGTCACAAAAAATATTCTCACACCCCTTTTGTACAGGCTGTCAATAAACTTATGCCCGTCGTGGTTACTTCCCTTTATTGCAAAGAAGGCTGTTCCCTGCTCTGTAAGAGTCTGGCGGCTGTCGGTCAGCAGCCCGGAGATAACAAGGCCGCTCTCTCCGGTGAGTTCACCTCCCGTAAGACGGGCAGCTTCGAGTGTACTTATCACATCCACCTGTGCGGTATTTATTATTTTCCGGTGTCGGGTATATCTTTTTCCATAGCCTTATTGTAACACGATCTGCAGAGCGGTTCATAAACATCCTTCTCTCCGAGCAGAACCTGCTTTGATTCGGCCGATTTTCTCCATGAATACTGTGCGAGGTTTCCGCATCTGGTGCAAATTGCATGAACCTTGGTTACATATTCCGCGATGGAAAGAAGGTACGGCATAGGCCCGAAGGGCCTGCCAAGGAAATCCATATCGAGGCCTGCCACCACAACCCTCTTGCCCTGGTCGGCCAGAGTGTTGCACACATCCACCAGCGAATTATCGAAGAACTGGGCTTCATCAATACCTACCACATCGCAACCCTCCGCCAGCAGAAGAATTGATGCCGCATGTTCCACAGGTGTTGATGTAATCGATCTCTCATCGTGCGAAACAACGCTTGTCTCCGAATATCTCTTGTCCACTGACGGCTTGAAAATCTCAACTTTAAGTCCTGCTATCCTGGCACGCTTCAGTCTTCTGATAAGCTCTTCCGTCTTGCCCGAAAACATCGAACCGGTTATAAGCTCAACCGAGCCTTTTCTGCTGTAACTTCTAACTGAATTCTCAAGAAACTCCATCGGGCGGAAAATATTACAAAACTGAGTTTATAAGGTCTCTTTTAAAGATTCCGGTGCAGAATATTGATTACTTTTGCAAAGTAAACAAAATTGCCCGTTAAAAAAGCAGACAGATGGATTTCAATACCACTATCGAAATAATACTTAAAGACCTGCGGGAGGCACGGGAAATCATCGATGACTTCAGGAATTATCCGGAGGTGCCTATTCTGCAGGTTGAACTGGCAAAGGCCAAATGCAGGAGTGCAGAGGAGGTAATATCTCTTCTGAAGGTAATTAAGGCAGGAGAGAGTGCATCACCCCGGGTAAGCAATGGGGCGACTTCACGCAGGCCTGTCGATACACTGATAGAGATTTCTGACGAAGATACTGAACCTGAAACAGGTACCGGGGAATCTCTCCCTGAACCGGAAAAAGTGAAGGCAGATGCAGGAACGGCTCCGGGTACAGAAAAAGAGACCGCGGAAGTGCCTGAGGCGGCGGAAACAATTTCAAATGAAACAGGAAAAACATATTCATCTCCCAAACCGCCAAAGGCTCAAAAACAGATTTTTGCCGACCAGTTTAACGGTGTGCAGCAGACACTTTTAGACCAGTTCGGAACTGAAAGCGGCGACAGCACCTCTCACCTGATAAAAGACAGGAAAATCACCAGGTTGTCGGATGCAATCGGCGTAAACGACAAGTTCCTGTATATAAGGGAGATCTTTGGCGGTGACCGGCAGGCTTATGATGAGACCATTGCCCGCCTTGAGAGTGTGTCATCTGTGGATGAGGCTCTGAACATACTTACTGAGTTCGCACCGGAGGGTGACTATAACGAATATGTAAGTCAGATTCTCGAAATTATTAAACGTAAACTGCCGGCTAATGGCTAAGCTGGTTCTCGTGCCGACACCGGTGGGTAATCTTAAGGATATCACCCTCCGGGCCCTTGAAGTGCTTAAAGATGCAGGCCTGATTCTTGCCGAAGACACCAGGCATGCTTCAAAACTGCTCCGTCATTACGGTATTGAAACACCCCTTAAATCGCATCACAAGTTCAACGAGCACGGAACCGTTGAGGCTGTCTGCCGGCAGATACTCGGGGGAACGACGGTTGCTCTTGTTTCTGATGCCGGAACGCCGGCAATATCCGACCCCGGATTTCTGCTGGTACGCCAGTGCGTGCAGCATGGAATCACTGTTGAAGCCTTACCTGGGCCTACCGCCTTTGTCCCCGCCCTTGCCGCCTCAGGTTTACCGTGCGACAGATTTTGCTTCGAAGGATTCCTCCCGCAAAAGAAGGGCAGACATAAAAAACTTGAAAACCTTAAGAATGAGGAACGTACGATGATTTTCTACGAATCGCCCTTCAGGCTTGTCAGGGCTTTGAATGAAATGGCGGAAACTTTCGGCAGTGACAGGAAAGCATGCGTTGCAAGGGAGATAAGCAAAGTTTACGAGGATTACAGGCGCGGGACACTCGGCGAACTGGCAGAACATTATGCCGTCCACCCGCCAAAGGGAGAAATTGTCATAATTGTTGAAGGCAGATAGCATGAGAAAGTTGGTCTTTGCAGCCTCATTTCTGATACTTCCGGCAGGTTTATGGTCACAGGTTCTGAAGGGTACCATTAAAGACACTCAGGGAGAGCCCATTCCATATGCAACAGTCTATATCAGGGAATTAAGGCAGGGTACCGTTGCCAATACCAAAGGCGACTACGAATTACGAATCCCCGAAGGGAAATACTCCGTAACATGGCAAAGCCTCGGGTATGAGCCGGAAATCAGAGATGTGACAATCACAAGGACCACCATCACAATAAACATCGTACTTCAGCTTCAGTATTACCAGATACCAGAAGTGAGAATTACCGCATCCGGAGAAGATCCTGCCTACGGAATAATGAGAAAGGTGATTGGAATGGCACCTTACTACCTTAATCAGGTAAGTTACTATAAGGCAGGCGTTTACCTTAAGGGAACTCTGGTAATGAACAGAATACCGAAACTCCTTCAGCGGTCCATCAACGTCGAAGCCAGGAACAGCCGAGGTTCATCGGCAGGCACTGCTACAATAAAAGAGGGTGAAACATACCTGATGGAGTCATTTAACGAAATCGAATTCAGGGCCCCTGATAAATACACCCAGAAAGTAATTTCATTACAGAGCACCTTCCCTGACCAGGGCGACCAGATATCACCGATGGATTTTATCGAGGCAAGCTTCTACCAGCCCGTCATTGCCGAAATGGCAATATCGCCCCTCTCTCCCGACGCTTTCTCACATTACAGGTTTAAATACAGCGGCCTCTCAACTCAGGGTGATTATGTCATTAACAAAATCCAGGTGATACCGAAAAGAAAGAGCCAGCAGCTCTTTGAGGGAACAATATATGTTATTGAGGATCTCTGGTGTCTGCACAGTGTGGACCTTGTAAATGAGAATATTGCAGGAAAGGTCAGAGTTCAGCAGCTATTTATCCCGGTGAAGGATGATATATGGCTGCCCGTCAGCCATAAGTTCGAAATGAATATTTCGATTATCGGAGTAAAAGCCGATGCAGCCTACGGAAGCTCGATAAAATACAACGAGGTTACCGCAAACAGCGCCCTTTCAAAACCGGCAGCGGTACCCTTAAGTCCGGGAAGGCCTTTGTCACAGCCCTCTTCCGACTCTGAAAGATCGAAAAACCGTGAGCAGATTGAAAAACTGCTGGCAAAAAACGATCTGACAAACAGGGATATGGCCCGGCTCTCATCACTCCTTGAGAAAGAATCAAAGGCAAGCATGCCCGACAGCATAAAAAAATCGCTTGAGATCACCGACCGCACAACATATATAGTCGAGAAGGATGCAGGCAGGAAAGACAGCGCTTTCTGGGCGGAGATCAGACCCATACCCCTTTCCGAGAATGAGGCGAAGAGCCTTGCCTCAAGGGTTACGGCAAACCTGAAGAATGACAGAGAGCTTCCCGATTCGGCCCGAAAAGCAACGGAGAAGAAACCGGGAAAATCTCACCCGCTCAGGGATATTGCCTCCGGAAGAGCCTGGTCGGACACCTCAGGATTCAGTTTTTCTTTTGGCGGCCTGGTCAACCTTAAAAGCCTCAGCTTCAATACCGTGGACGGTTTCGTCTATGGTACGGATTTCAGATTGAACAAGAGGTGGAAAAATAACAGTTCAATAACACTCTCTCCCGACATAAGATATGCATTTGCAAGGGAGGCCATGATGTGGAGGCTCAACGGGCAGTACCGGTTCGACCGAATGAAACAGAGCCAGTTTTACCTGAGGTCCGGTATGACCAGCCGCGACATGTCAGGTGCCGGAAGCATAAATCCATTCCTGAACACCATATCATCACTTTTCTTTGAGAAAAACTATCTAAAACTATACGACGCCGGTTATATAACTGCAGGGCACCGCAGGGAACTTGTAAACGGGCTCTACCTCGATATCGGGGCAGGATATGAAAAGCGAAAACTGCTGGAAAACAATACCACATTCACATTTGTGAACCGAAACGGTGATTACTCGCCAAATTTTCCTGCCAACAGGGTTTTCGACCCTCCTTCCGACACCAGTTCTCTTTTATACGGTCACAATCACTATGAGTTTTCCGCCACCCTGCAGTGGACACCCATGCAGAAATACCGTATCCGCAATAATGTAAAGGTTCCGGCAGGTTCAGATTATCCGACCTTTTCTCTTACATGGGAACACGGGTTTAACGGAAGGCCCTCTCCGGAGACAGGCTTTAATCAGTACGATCTCCTTCGGTTTGAAGCATGGAAGAGAAAAGAGACGGGCGCTTTCGGTGAGTTCAGGTGGAGACTGAGGGCCGGAGGTTTCATAAACGGAAGAAGGGAGCTGCCTTACTTCGATTTCATCCATTTCAACGCCCAGCCGCTGATTGTTCTTATCGACGACTATGAGGATGCATTCAGGCTGAAAAATTATTACACACTTGGTACAACCGGCGCCTTTGCAGAATTCCACACAAAATACACCACACCCTATCTGCTCCTTAAACTCCTTCCGGGCCTAAGCAGAACGCTTATGAGAGAGAACCTCAGCCTCTCTTTCCTGTGGAGTGATGGTAACAAAGCCTATACGGAAGCCGGGTACAGTCTGAGTGAAATATTCCTTCTCGGCGAGGCAGGAGTATACGCCGGGTTCAGTAATCTTAAGTTTTCCGGCGCCGGCGTGAGATTCGTAATGAGATTCAATTAGGCCTTATTACGGTTATTAGTCTCAACCGTCAGCCTTCAGTGTCCCCGGTCTGGCTCTTTTTCTTAATGGACTGAAGGAAGTAAAATGCCAGATATCTGCAACATCCTCCTCAATATCTGAAGAGAACGAAAAATGGCCCCCTTTGATTCCCTCCAAATGTAAGAGAAAATATTAAGAGTGGCGGGGCAACAACAGAGAGTGACCCGTGTTGTGAGGCATTTCACAATCCCGTTTTATGTTCTCATCATCCGAACGGAGGTTCGTTGTAATCGCCGTTTTCATTATCAAAACCTCCTCCGTGTCCGCTGAAATGATCGTTATTCATTTTTGATCCGAAGGTCATGCTCTGAGGGCCGGCATGGGGGCCGGCGGGTTCTTCAAGGTCGAACTCGTCAAGGTCAACAAACAGGGCCTTCTCCTCCCTGAAGCGCAGGTGAATATCATCAACAGGTCCGTTACGGTTTTTGGCAAGGATTATCTCGGCGATTCCCCTTGTTGAATTACCTGCCTCATCGCTGGTAATTCCGAATTTCTCCATCCTGTGTATGAAGACCACCATATCGGCGTCCTGTTCGATAGCTCCCGATTCTCTGAGGTCGGAGAGCTGGGGTCGCTTCATGCCTCCCCGCAGCTCGGCCGAACGGTTAAGCTGCGAAAGGGCTATCACGGGAACATCAAGCTCCTTGGCTATGCTCTTCAGCGATCTTGAGATATTGCTTACCTCCTGCTCGCGGCTCCCTGAATTCTGTGGACCCGACATAAGCTGAAGGTAGTCTATTATTACGATATCAAGCTTATGCTGTGCCATCAGCCGGCGGCATTTTGCCCTAAGCTCGGTGATGGTGATGGCCGGGGTATCGTCAATATATATCGGAGCCTGTGCCAGTTTCTTTATCCTGGCATCCAGGTGTCTCCACTCCTCCTCGCTCAGTCTTCCGTTCTTAATTTTCTGGGCGGGTATGTCGGTTTCTGAGATTATCAGCCTGTTTACCAGCTGCACGGCCGACATTTCGCATGAGAAGATTGCGACCTTCTTTCCGTGGTCGATAGCCATATTCCGGGCCATGGTGAGAGCGAAAGCTGTTTTGCCCATCGAGGGCCTTGCAGCTACTATAATAAGCTCCGACTTCTGCCAACCCGAGGTAAGCCTGTCGAGTTTTGTAAAACCTGAAGGTATTCCCACAAGTGCGTCCTCCCTATTACCCGCAGCTTCAATTTCGCTGATGGCTTCCTTAAGGACTTCGTTTATAGGAGCAACTTCCCTCTTGATGTTTCCCTCGGCAATCTGAAAGATTGAATCTTCCGAGAAGTCGAGAAGTTCGGTTATATCATAGGTGTCGTCGAAAGAGCGCACCTGTATTTCTGATGAAACGCGGATAAGTTCGCGCTGGATATATTTCTGTGCAACGATCCGGGCGTGGTATTCGACGTTGGCAGCCGAGACCACTTTTGACGTAAGCTGTGTAAGGTAGACCGGACCGCCCACGCTGTCGAGCTCCCCGGTAGCCCTGAGCTCTTCCGTAACGGTATAAAGGTCAACCGGAAAGTCCTTGTTTGAGAGGGATGTAATGGCGGAGAATATCTTCTGGTGGGCTTCTTTATAGAAACTTTCAGGCCGAAGGATGTCGAGCACAGATATCACAGCATCCTTTTCGAGCATGAGGGCGCCGAGCACGGCCTCTTCCATATCGAGTGCCTGAGGGGGCACTCTGCCGATATCGGGCATTACAGGGATAACAGGTTTCGGCGGTATTCTTTGTTTTGCCATTTGATGAGATATATTATACTGATTTGCAAATACTTATATAAATGATTACCATTCCGGTTTTAGCATTTCAAATGTATTAAATAGAAAAAAATCTGGTCGTCCCGAAGGGATTTTATTGCGAACATATTTATGTTTAAAAAGTGTTGAAAAGAATAGCGGGGAAAGTATTAAGGGGAAGTTGAGTGAAGCTGAATCCATACGAAGTGGCAGGGAAGGCCAGACCGGAGCAACTGCACTAATAAAACAGTAAATAAGCCGCGTATCGGCGACCTGACGATCTATTTGCCACAAACAGGCCGTTCATGTTAAGCCTTCCGGAATACATGTGAATTCAGGTCTGCAGTCTGCGATTATCTGTGAGGCTAATAGAATTTACAACCATAACCATATTGTTCCCTCGGAAGAAACAAATGAATTCATTATTTTTACTACGCCGAAAGGCTTTGAGTGAGAGATAAAAGGAAAATGGCGCAATGTCTCCGGTCGCAAATGACTACGTATGTAAGACAGCGAAGCGTAATGACAGCCCGAAGGGCGTCAAGACGGAGAGAAGCCACAGACAGCGAAGCGTAAAGACTGCAAAGACTTATGAAAACATTACCCGGAATAACCGGCTTGGGGTTGCAGGTGGTCTCGTTATTGCTGGGGATGTTCTTTATAATTCAGAAGTCAAAGCGTCACATGCAATAAATGCCGTTATGACTGGAATTGCATTCACAGGCTGGGGAGCCCACGTTGCTGGTATTTGGTTTGTTGCAGATTTTGGAACATGATTAATTACTGGCAAATCTATACCTGATAGAATTGATTCAGGATTCGGAGCTCCTTTGGTGGATTGGTAAACATTAAAAAATGAAAGACATGTTTGATTATATAGGATATAGAGTTTTTGAGTATTTTAATAAGAAAGATGAAGCTTCTGCAGTTTCACGAACTATAAATTTTTTAGCTCTTTTGCAGGGTTCACTTATAGTTCCTTTGTTTATGATTGTTAATTTATTTACACGAATTGACCCTCAAATTTATGGTGAAAACAATCGAATTAAATATTATATCGGTATTCCTTTGGCGATAATACTAATAGCAATAAACAGCTATGTCTTTAAGGATAAACTTAAAGGAGAAAGACTAAAGACATTGCAGGAAAAGTATCATAAAGAAAGCTACTTATTTTCTGTTTGGTGGATATTTCTTGCTCCTGTATTTTTTGTTCTTATTTTCCCAATAATTTATGGAGCTTTAAACGGAACTATCCATTTCCCTTTTCTTG
>JARKQN010000026.1 GCA_029974835.1 Bacteroidales bacterium | reverse complement strand
AAACACCGTACGATCTATCTCAGATTGAATAACAAGACTTATGAGGAAAATTGAATTGCTGGCTCCTGCAAAAAACCTGGCCTGTGGTATTGCGGCAGTAGATCATGGGGCTGATGCCATTTACATTGGCGCTTCCCGTTTCGGAGCAAGAGCAGCAGCCGGTAATTCGGTGAAAGATATTGCTACATTAATTCAATATGCACATCGCTTCAGGGTGAAGGTGTATGTTGCACTCAATACTATTCTGACGGATGATCAACTTGAGGAGGCAGAAGAATTGATTTGGGAATTGCATGAGATCGGTGCCGATGCCATTATCATACAGGATATGGGTATTCTGCAAATGAAACTTCCGTCGGTGGTGTTACATGCCAGCACGCAAACCGACAATCGCACGGTGCAAAAAGTAAAGTTTTTACAGGATGCCGGTTTATCGCGGGTAGTCTTAGCTCGTGAACTCACCTTAGAACAGATTCGTTCCATCGCTTCTCAAACGCAGGTGGAACTGGAAGTCTTTGTACATGGCGCCCTTTGCGTAAGTTACAGCGGACAGTGTTACATCAGTGAAGCGATGACTGGCCGCAGTGCCAACAGAGGCGCTTGTGCGCAATACTGCCGGTTACCTTATACTTTGTATGATGCAAACGGAACAGTCTTGCAACAGGATAAACATTTACTCTCGCTGAAAGACTTAGATTTGTCGGCGCATCTCGAAGAATTGATGGATGCCGGAGTGACTTCCTTCAAGATAGAAGGAAGATTGAAAGACGAAGATTACGTGAAGAATATTACGGCATATTACCGTAAAAAGATAGATGCTATACTGAATACTTCCGGGAAAGGTAAATATAAACGTGCATCCTCCGGTACAACAACTTTCCATTTTGAACCCAATCCGGTTAAAAGTTTCAGGCGATCATCAACAGATTATTTTTTGCTGGGTCGTCACAATGGCATCATTCAACCCGAAACGCCAAAGTCAACCGGAGAGAAAATAGGCATCATCTCAGGAATTGGCAGAAATTACTTAGAAGTAAAAACTTCGGCGGTACTGCACAATGGCGACGGACTCAGTTTTATCAATGAAAAAGGAGTTTTGGAAGGCTTCCGCATCAACAGGGTAGAGGGGAATCGTATTTTTCTGATGGAAATACCCGAGATTAAGCCCGGAACGGAGATTTACAGGAACTTCGACCAGGCATTTGATCAATTGCTGAAAGGCAATACCTCAGAAAGGAAGATTGCAGCCCATGTGCGTTTCGAAGAGATAACGGATGGGTTCTCTATACAGTTGGAGGATGAAGATGGTGTGTGCGTAACCAGACAGTTTGCATGTGAGAAACAATTGGCCAGACAAACAGAGAAAGTGCTTGAAAACATCAAATTACAGTTGTCCAAAACCGGTCAGACTATTTTTTCGGTGGAAGATGTTCAAATCAACATCCAGCAACCCTGGTTTTTTCCGGCTTCGGTATTGAACGAATGGCGGAGGATGGCTTTTGATGCATTGGAAACGGCCCGACAGGAGTCGTACGAAAGAGAACAACCGGCCACCAGAAAGAATCCCGAATATCCATCGAAACAACTCACTTATACCGGCAATGTGACCAACTGCTTAGCCCGGCAGTTTTATGAATCCTGTGGCGTAACCGACATTGCCCCCGGATTTGAAATCAAAGCCGAAAAGGGAGTGCCGCTCATGTTCACCAAACACTGCATCAAATACGAAATGGGCTGGTGTCCCCGCGAAGGAGGAAAATCCCCCTTCGCCGAGCCTTATTACCTTCAACACAAAGATCAACGATTTGAACTCAAATTCGATTGTGTGAAATGTGAGATGTTAGTTAGTGGATAAACTATT